>JBFYUA010000034.1:0-5049 GCA_041300305.1 Dehalococcoidia bacterium
GTTCAATTATCGGTATGGCTAAAGAAGCAGGCGCCGATTGTATAGCGGTGGCCTGCCCCATGTGCCAGGCCAGCCTCGACCTGCGCCAGGAAGATATGCGAAAGCAAAGCGGCGGGCGCTATAACATACCCATCGTATATATAACGCAATTGCTCGGGCTGTGCCTGGGCATACCGCCCAAGGAACTCGGCCTTAACCGGCTGATGGTCGCTCCCGCCAGTGTTTTACAATCCATAGGCGCGAAAGCCTGAATGTAAAGACGCAAATATTTTGAAGGTAACAACAATATGATTGCTGATAAAAAGAAGAAGACAGGCGCAGTGCTGGTGCAGGGTGGCGGGATTGCCGGCATACAGGCCGCGCTCGACCTGGCCAACTCCGGCTTCAGGGTGTACCTGGTGGAACGGTCGGCCGCTATCGGCGGCATGATGTCGCACCTGGACAAGACATTCCCCACGGGGGATTGCGCTACCTGCATCGTGTCGCCCAAGCTGGTGGAATGCGCGCGCAACCTCAACGTCGAGATACTCACGTTGTCGGAGCTGATGGACCTCCAGGGTGAGGCCGGCAAATTCACAGCTACTATCCGGCGTTACCCGCGTTACGTCGACGAGGATAAATGCACCGCCTGCGCGCAGTGTACCGATGCCTGCCCGGTGAATATCCCGAACCATTTCGACCGCGAGCTTGGCACACGCAAGGCTATCGCCAAGCATTACGCCCAGGCTACCCCCAACCTCTTCAATATTTTGAAAAACGGTCATGCGCCCTGCAAAGTGACCTGCCCGGCCAATATAAATGTCCAGGGTTACATACAGCTTATCAAGAAGAAAGAGTATGTAAAGGCGGTGAACCTGATAAGGGAGCGGAACCCCCTTTCCGCCATCTGCGGGCGGGCCTGCAACCACCCCTGCGAGGCGGTCTGCACGCGCGGAAAACTGGACGACCCGGTCGCCATCAGGTTGCTCAAACGGTTTGCATCAGATAAGGAGATGGAGCTGGTCGAATCCGGCCAACTCTCACTGCCGGAAGAAAAAACACCCCCTGGAGGCGCTAAAAAGGTCGGGATAATAGGCGCCGGCCCGGCCGGCCTGACGGCCGCCGCCGATCTGGCCGACCGCGGATATTCAGTGACAGTGTACGAGGCGTCACCGGCTGCCGGCGGGATGCTGCGCTGGGGTATACCTGAATACAGGCTGCCCAAGAAAATACTCGATTACGAAGTTGAACTGATCCGCCGCAAAGGTGTCGCATTTAAATACGGCTGCCGTATTGGCGAAGACAGCTCTTTTGCCGAAATACGGGAGAATAATGATGCCGTATTCATTGGTGTGGGTGTGCAGGTCAGCCGCAGGCTTGGCGTTGAAGGCGAGGACAAGCATGGCATTGAATATGGCTTGGAGTTCCTCAGGCAGGCGGGCGACAAGAATGATTTGCCCACCGTGGTGGGAAGGGTCGTCGTCATCGGTGGCGGCAATGTCGCGGTGGATGTGGCGCGTACAGCGCTGCGGCTTGGCGCAGGGAGCGTCGAGATGGTCTCACTTGAGCAGAGGCAGGAGATGCCGGCGCTGCCGGAGGAGATAGCGGAGACTCTTGAAGAGGGCATCAAGGTCAGCAACGGCTGGGGCCCGCTCCGCATACTGGGCGACGGCAATGTTACCGGGGTTGAACTTAAAAGCTGCGTGAGCGTCTTTGATAAAGATGGGCGCTTCAGCCCCACTTATGACGAATGCAGGCTCACGACCATGAAGGCAGATCGCGTGATTATCGCCATCGGCCAGTCGCTGGATAAAGGATTTATAAACAGCGCCGGAGCCGAAACTGAGCGGGGATGCTTCAGGGCGGACAGTGTAACGCTTGAGACGTCACTGAAGGGTGTTTTTGCGGGTGGCGACAGCGTATCCGGGCCCGCTTCGATCATACAGGCTGTAGGCGCAGGCAAGCGGGCCGCTGAATCAATCGACCGCTACCTCAGGAATGAAGACTTGCGTTCCTCCCGTTTTGAAGACACGGTGAAACCAATTGCCGGGGAACTCCTTCCCGATATCTCCGGTAAAGAGAAAAGGCCGCGCGCCGTACCGGCATACCTGCCGGTGGGCCAGAGGCAGGGTACTTTCAGTGAGACTGAATCAGGGCTCAGCGAAGAGGCTGCGCTGGCGGAATCTGAGCGCTGCCTGAACTGTGCCCTGTGTTCCGAATGTCAGGAGTGTGTGAAGGCCTGTGAACAGAACGCCATCGACCATAATATGGGGCAGAGCGAGATTAAACTGGAGATTGGATCGGTAATACTTGCCCCGGGTTTCGAGGAGTTTGCTGCCGAGAAGAAAGGTGAGTACGGCTTCGGCCGCTATGCCAACGTGCTCACAAGCGTGCAATTCGAGAGGATGTTGTCCGCCTCCGGCCCTTACGAGGGACACGTTATTCGGCGCTCCGACGGTAAAGATGCCCGGCGCATTGCCTGGATACAATGCGTGGGTTCGCGTGACGCGGGTTGCGGCAATGATTATTGCTCATCGGTGTGCTGCATGGCCTCAACCAAGCAAGCGCTGGTGGCCTCGGACCACACAGCCGGACTTGAAGCGTCGATTTTTTATATGGACATCCGCGCCCACGGCAAAGACTTCGACCAGTATTACGAGCGGGCAAAAAACAGCGGGAACATCAGTTATATCAGGAGCATGCCGTCACGCGTACTGCAGGTGCCGGGTACTAAGGACCTGCGCCTGCAGTTTTACGGCGATAATGGGGTCATGGAGGAGCGTGATTTTGACCTGGTGGTGCTCTCTGTGGGCATGGAGGCAGGAAAGACGGCCAGGGAGGCCGCCGGCAGGCTGGGGATCAGCCTGGATCAGTACGGCTTTTGCGCCACCGATCGACTATACCCCGTTTCGACATCCCGGCCGGGAGTATTCGTGGCGGGCGCTTTCCATGAGCCCAAAGACATCCCCGAGACCGTGACGCAGGCCAGCGCCGCCGCGTCGATGTCCATGGAGTTGCTGGCCGAGGCGCGCAACTCACTGATATCCAAAAGGGTCTACCCGGACGAACACGATGTAACCGACGAGGATGCCAGGATAGGCGTATTCGTTTGCCACTGCGGCAAAAATATCGCCTCGGTGGTTGATGTCGAACGTGTAGCAGAGATAGCCGCGCAGCAGGCCAACGTGGTCTTTGCCACGCACACCATGTACACCTGCGCCGATTCCAATCTTAATAATATCAGGGACATGATACACAAACACCGCCTCAACCGCGTCGTGGTCGCCTCATGTACGCCCCGTACCCATGAGCCGATATTCCGCGATACGCTCCGTGAGGCCGGGCTCAATCCCTACCTGTTCGAGCTGGCCAATATCAGGGACCAGTGCTCCTGGGTGCATTCCGCTGAACCTGAGAAGGCCACGGAGAAAGCTGCTGAGCTGATGAATATGTCCATCGCGCGGGCCAGGCTGCTTTCCCCGCTTACGGGCACCTCTTTTAGCGTCGATCAAACGGGTCTCGTCATAGGTGGCGGCGTCAGCGGCATGACCGCGGCGCTGGCGCTGGCCGGGCAGGGCTTCAGAGTGCACCTGGTGGAGAAATTGGGAAGGCTGGGTGGCAACGCCCTTGCCCTGAGATATACCCTCGAACACGACGACATTTCTGCCTTTGTAGCCGGGCTGGTTAAAAAGGTGGGAGACCATCCCAACATCGTCCTTCACCTCGGCGCGGAAGTAACCAATGTGGCCGGCTTCATCGGTCAGTTTAAGGTCTCACTTTTCCAGGACGGAGCGGACGGTGAATTGTCCTGCGGCGCCATAATCGTGGCGACCGGCGCCGTTCCCGCGGCGACCGGGGAATATCTGCATGGCCAGGACGCAGGTGTTATTACTCAGCTTGAATTGGAGCAGCGGCTGCACAAGGGTGATTTTGCACGCGGCGGCAAGAATGTGGTGATGATACAGTGCGTTGGTTCCCGTAATGATGAAAGACCTTACTGCAGCCGTATCTGTTGCTCCATGGCGGTCAAGAACGCGCTGAAGATAAAGAAACAGGATCCCTCTGCCAATGTTTACGTGCTTTATCGTGATATCAGGACCTACGGGTTCCGTGAAAAATATTACAAGCAGGCACGTGAAGTCGGTGTCATCTTTATTCGCTACGAGACCGATGCCCGTCCGCTGGTCTCAAAGCATAATGGGCTGGCTGTCAACCTCAAAAGCCCCGATTTGCCTGAGCCGCTTGAGATAGAGGCGGATTATATCGTTCTAAGTACCGGAGTCGATGAGGCAGGGGATAACCGGCGCGTTGCCGATTTGCTGAAAGTGCCGCTCAATAGTGACGGGTTCTTTGTCGAAGCGCACCTCAAGCTGCGCCCGGTGGAATTTGCCACCGAGGGTATTTTCCTCTGCGGGTTGGCGCATTCGCCCAAACATATGGACGAAAATATCTCGCAGGCGCGAGCGGCGGCCTCACGTGCTTCAACCGTGCTCTCCAGGTCTTACCTGGAAGTCGGCGCACAGGTCTCGCAGGTTGACCAGAGCAAGTGCATTTCCTGCATGACCTGTACCAAGGTATGCCCGTACGGCGCCCCGTCTATCAATGACGACCATAAGGCGGAGATTATCGCCGCCAAGTGCATGGGTTGCGGCATCTGCGCAGCCGAATGCCCGGCCTGCGCCATACAGTTGAACCATTTTGAATCAAGGCAGTTCAAGGACATGCTTGACGAGTTATTCCGAAGTGGAAAAGAAGAAAACCGGCCGGCCCTTGCGCCGGAGAAAAGCGGTGTGCTATGAGCTCAGGTGAAAAAGAGACGACTATTGTAGCTTTCTGCTGTATATATTGCGCATACGCGGCGGCCGACCTGGCCGGTTCTATGCGGCTACAGTACCCTTCCAACGTGAGGATAGTCCGCACGCCCTGTACCGGCAGGCTGGAAGTTGAGTATTTCCTCAGGGCCTTCGAGAACGGCGCCGACGGGGTCCTGGTGGCCGGCTGCGAGGAAGGGAGCTGCCATTTCAAGGAGGGCAACCTGATTGCCAAACGCCGCGTGAACTATGCCCGTAA
>JBFYUA010000057.1:0-2596 GCA_041300305.1 Dehalococcoidia bacterium
GGGCAGCAGCTTGCGCAGCTTGAGCTTCCTGAACCATTTCCAGGCGGAATCACCATGCGTGGAAACCGATGAGAGGTCGATCAGCACGGCGTTGAAGAGCTGGCGGGAGTCCTGCTCGATGACGTCGTCTGCATAGACGCAGGCGGTGCAGGAAAACCCCGCGCGGCTGAGGCCGGCGCTGATGTCCCTGACCCTGTCCATCTCGTTGGTGATTAACAGGATATTATTCATTGCCGTTGACCTATTATATCAGGTCGGCGTCTCGCGGACGGGGCAGGCAATCGTACAAAGGTTGTCAGCCGGGATCGTCCACGCCGGGTGGATGGTCGGGGTGGCGGTCCTTGAAAAGTGGCCTGAGCATCTCGAAAAGCAACATTACCGAGAAGGTGATCAGCAGCAGCAGCAGCAGCGACAGGATAAACTCCTTATGCACCAGCAGCATGATAATGAATACTTCGAGAAGCAGCACGGCGGTTTCCATGATCCTGCGGCGTACTACCATCTCGATGATGAATGAGAATATGATGACCTCCACCCAGCCTTCCATGAGGATGCCCGTCGCTATGGCCCAGGTCATGGCGCCGGGTGGTAGGGCGAAAGACATCGATAGAAGGAATAGCTGCGTATAAATGCACTCTGGGATAAATGACACCGTGACGGCCAAAAAAGTCGGCAGCCTGTATCTCAGCAATCCGCAAAAATAGCCGGTCATGGCCTTGCCAGGTATGATGGCCAGGCCGTACCAGGGCCCGTAAATCCCGGTTACAGCAAACTCATAATAGGGATAGACGGCGCCGATAGCGCCTGTCAGCATCCCGTACCGGGGACCGAAGGCCACGGCGACGGCGAAGGTGGCGATATGCGAGAAATCGAAGGTTACCTGCGGCTGCAGGGGAGTGAGCAGGCCGGAAAGGTAGGCCAACAGGTTGCCCAGCAGCCCCGCGGCTATCGAGGCCAGCAGTTTTTTCTGATTATCACTTATTTTCATAGCTCTGGCCACGCTGCTACCCACTGATTTCAAAGGGAAAGTATATCATCCTGTCACGATTCGTATAAACCGCGCTTGCGGTTCTCCTCCATGATGCGGTGCGACTCGCGGTCCACATTGATGCCCTTGTCCCGCAGGACGCGCTCCATCATCTCCACCGAGTGGTAGAGGTCGAGGAAGCGGTGCAGCCAGGCCTGCGGCACATCAGGGTCCTTTTTGAAATCCATAGCAAGCTGGTTGTATTCCTCGGTTATTTTATCGAACTCGCGCCGCGTGTCGAACTGGCCCTTTATACGGGGGAACCTGAAGAGCTGTTTGACCTTGCCGAAGTGGCGCTGGAAGATGTACTTGTCGACGTACCAGAAAACGCAGGCCAGCATCAACTGATTGAGCAGGAAGGCGGGGAAATCGGGTATGCCCCACTGCTGCCTGAGCAGCACCTGTAAGGTGGCGCCCGCGATACCCGAGAGAAGGATCCAGCGGCCGAAGACATAGACGAACCATTCCTTTGAGAACATGTCCTACCCCCTGCGTGCCGTTTTTATTTCGTTGCTGCCTTTATGGTATCATCGGGTTTATATGCTGTCTACTATATGATAGGGGAGGCTAATTATGAAAGTGGTCTATCATCCGAAATTTACGGGGGTTTACGAGAACGACCCTGCCGCCGCCGCCGGACGTATGGAAGCAATGGTTGATGGGTTGAAGGGGTTCGAATTTATTAAGCCCGAACAAGCAGTGCCGGAAGATATCAGACGCTGCCACACTGCCTTACACATCGGTTACGTTCAGAGGTACGGCGAGGTTTTCGATATGGCTATGCTGGCTGCCGGCGGTGCTATCAGGGCGGCGGAACTGGCCATGGACGGTGGGCCAGCTTTCGCGTTGATCAGGCCGCCCGGCCACCATGCCAGCGCTGATAGCTGCTGGGGCTTCTGCTTTTTCAACAACATGGCCATCGCGGTTACCAAACTCATCGAAGAGAAGAAGGTCCGGACTGCGCTGATTTTAGATTTCGACCTGCATTATGGGGACGGAACAGCCAACATCTTCCAGGGCAACCCGGATGTGACCTATTTTCATCCCGAGGACGGTAACCGCCAGGACTTCGTGGACCACGTGGGCCGCTTTCTGGGGCAGAGCAGCGCAAATATCATCGCAGTCTCGGCCGGCTTCGACCGGCATATCGAGGACTGGGGCAGGCTGCTGAGTACCGAAGACTATACGACCATGGGGCAGCAGGTCAAAGAGTTTGCACTGAAAAACTGCCGGGGCAGGCGCTTCGGGGTGCTGGAAGGCGGCTATAATCACGACGTGCTGGGCCGGAACGTGAGGGCTTTCCTGGAGGGCATGGCCTGACGCCCCCGGAAACGTCAAGGGTCTGGAGTTCCGCAGGCCGATTAAGGTACCAGGTTTTAACTTAGTTAATCTGATATGATTGGAGTAGCCGGTTGCTTTGGAAAGACCATCACAATGGCCCTCTTGTTAATAGCAAAGTATTCAGCAACCTGGACCAGTTTCTCTTCGGGCAGCGTATAGACTTCAGCATCGGTCACGACCATGAAGAGGTCAGCCGCTTTGGAATTGATAAAATCTACCAGCCTGCTG
>JBFYUA010000078.1:0-4032 GCA_041300305.1 Dehalococcoidia bacterium
GCGATACAGCTTGAGCCGCAATTAGCTGTCTGGCGTTACCGGCTTGCCAATAGGGAGATGTACTGGATAAAGGACGGAGGCGCAGCAAAAATAGCTAATATTTTGTATCTATACAAGGAAGCCGACCAGCTATTCCCCGGGAATGCGGTAATCCTGAATAAATGGGCCTGGGCCCTGATCCTGACAGGGGATTACGAGACAGCAGGGCAGAAATTGTACGAGTCTGCGATAAATGATCCTTCCTGGGCGCCTACCGTATATTACCGTGGCCTGCTGAGCAGCCATGAAGGCAAGCTCGACGAGGCAGGCGGCCTGTTTGTTTCACCGGTTAAGGACAAGCTTGAAAACGTAAGCCTCTTCATAAAGTTCTGCGGACAGGTGGTTCCTTACGGGGAAATTGTCCTGGTCCAGGACGCTCTGAGAGCATATGTTAAGGATAATAATAATGACTGGACAGGATTTGCGCTCTTGGGCATTGCCGAAATATACAGTGATAATCCCGCTGCGGCGCTGGCTGACTTTAAAAAAGCGTCCATGATTGTACCGGATGAGGACGCCGCGATGCTGGCCGCTGTTGTGAAAGGCTCGTTACGCCTGTATCCGGATTTCCGCGCCGGGTCAGACGAGATTGTCAAAGGTCTGATGGAAAGGGCGGCAACAGTCCCGTGAGTATGGGTGAGGCCGGATTGTTTTTATTGGACGCTGTCCTTACATTAATCCTTTTCCTTTTGGGTGTCAGTGTGGGCAGCTTCCTCAACGTGGTGGCCGACCGCGTGCCGGCCGGCAAATCGATCATCCGTCCCCCTTCACACTGCTTTAACTGCGGTCACGAATTGGAGCCGCGCGACCTTTTCCCCATAATAAGCTACCTGTTGTTGAAAGGTAAATGCCGCTATTGCGGGCAGTCTTTCACCGCCCGCTCAATGCTGGTGGAACTGGCGACCGGCCTGCTCTTTGTTATGGCTTTCTTTGCTTTCGGCCTGTCCTGGCAACTGGCGGCTGTTATTATCTTCGGCTCGTTTTATATCGTGCTCTTTATTGCAAGCCTCGAGCAGGGCGTCCTGCCCCCTGTTATCGTGTACCCGGGCATCGCGCTGTCGCTGGTTCTTGCGCTGTTCAACCCTTTGAGTGGCATCAGGCCGGATTTTATCGGCGCCGCTGCGGGATTGGGAGTTTCTGTCGGTTTTTTCTTCCTGCTCTGGTCCGTGCCGCGCCTGTTTAGAAAAAACGTCCTGGGATTCGGGGATGTAGGGATGGCCGGACTGGTCGGAGCGTCGACCGGTTTCCCTCAAATTTTAGTAGCCTTGTGTATCGCCCTTGTGTCCGGCGCCTTAACGGCGGCCCTCCTGGCCCTGCTCAAGCCACGGAAGACTAACGGACCAGTGCAACTCGGCCCCTTCCTGGCCGCCGCCGGGTTGATAACGCTTTTCTATGGCAATGATATCCTGGATGGCTTGCTCCAGCTATTCTGGTAGCGACTCCTCATCGTTACGGGCCTTTTTAACCTTCGTCATTGCCGGGCCGCCTTTTTACCATCGTCATTGCGAGCCCGAAGGGCGTGGCAATCTGTCCATCTATTGCACGGACACAGGATTGCTTCGTTGCTGCATGCCACGCCTTCGGCTCGAATCTTTATGGCTCACCGCAATGCCATTTTTGGCTGCCCTGATTCAGGGTAGACCTAAAATAACCTTAAGAGATGTTGCCACTTCTCTTAAGTATTCCTCTTCCATATTGCCTTTCCAGCGGATTAACCTTCTCTTGTCGATGACTCTTATTTGCTCACACAGGAGCACAGAATCCTCAGTCAAGCCGCCGATACCAGCAGGTATCTTTACGTGAGACGGCAACTTAACCTCTCTAATCTTCGTGGTAAAGGGTATTATAATGGTGTGAGGGCTGACAGCATTTGCACGGTCTATCTGCATCACCAGGGCGGGCCGTATACCTGCCTGTTCCGTGCCGATAACCGGGTTCAAATCCACCGTGAAAACGGCACCTCTGCTTATCTACACTCTATCTTACCGGCGGCCAGCAAATCTTCGTAGGCTGACAGCTGATTCAAATACTCTCCCATGCCGCATTCTGCCAAACCTGATTTATCCTTCTCGTCAGCTTCCAAATAATCCACAAAGGCGGCAACCGCCTCAAGCTTAGCGGCCGGCAAGGATTTCATCTTTCCTATTAATTGATCCCTGCTCAACATATTTACTTACTCCTGTTCTAATGAGGATTATACAGCTTTTACCATTGAGCGAACAACGCCCAACCGCTAATCGCAGATCATCTGCCATCACCAGATTGCTTCGCCGCCTGATGCCTGCCGGCTCGTAGCCTTCGGCTAACCCCCGCAAAGACAGGATTAGAGAGTCTACCGGCAACGACAGTCTTTGCCCTACAGGTTGGCGCCGCCGTCGATGATCAGTGTTGAGCCTGTCATGAAGTTCGAAGCTTCGGACGCCAGGTAAAGAGCGGTCCTGGCTATCTCCTCGGGTTGCGAGAGCTTCTGAAGCGGCATCTTTTTCATATATTCGGCCATCAGCTTTTCGTTGCTCCACAACGCCTCGCTGAATTTGGTCTGCACGATGCCCGGGGCAATACAGTTCACGCGGATCTTGTGGTTGCCCAACTCGGCGGCCAGGCACTTGGTCATCATGATAATGGCGGCCTTGCTGATGCAGTAGGGTCCCAGTCCCACGGTGACGTAGATGCCTCCCACCGAGGCCACATTGACGATGGCGCCGCCCGTCCCCTGTTCCACCATCATCCTGGCTGCGGCCTGGCTGAGGAAGTAGTAACCCTTGATATTGGCGCTCATGATAAGGTCAAAGGGCGCCTCCTCCATGTGCAGGACATCCGCCATGACAGGGTTGGCGACTGCGTTGTTGACCAATATGTCAAGGCGGCCAAATTCCTCTTTGACCCTGGCCATCAGGTTTTTCAGGTCCTCCATCTTGGCGTTGTGCGCGCTTACGGCCAAACTCCTCCTCCCCATCTTCTTGATCTCCGCGGCTACCTTCTCGAGGTCAGGCAGTTTGCGGCTGCTCACGATTACATCTGCGCCGGCATCGGCAAATTGCAGGGCGATGGCCCGGCCTATTCCACGGCTGCCGCCGGTCACCAGGGCTACCTTTCCCTGTAAAGAAAGATACGAAGTATCCATACCTGAACCTCCAGTTTTATTTTTCGTTTTGCTACGGGCTGCGATAGGTCACAGTGTATCCAATTCCATATTGCCTGAGTATGGTTGCGTTGACGGAGAAATATTCTAACAGTATAATGATTGGCCAGTCAATATAAAAGATTTTACAGGGGGGTAAGCAGCTTTAAATGGCAGCAAAAAACTTCGATGTTGTAGTAGTCGGGTCGGGAGTGGGAGGATTGGCCACCGCGGCCATCCTCGCGTCAAAGGAAGGTAAAAAGGTACTTGTGCTGGAAAAAGAATCTTTTTACGGCGGACGTATCCTCAGCTTCTATGGCAAGGACAACAAGCTGTGGATAATGGACAAGGAGTATTCTTACAAGGAACTGCAGCGGGCGCTGGCCAGCACCGGCACCTGGGTCACGCATGACACGCCGGATTTTGAGTCGGCGGTCAAAAAGGGCTGGTTCAACCACTGTATAAATGACGGCGGGCACGGCCTTTTTTGGGGCGACCGCGGGCGCATCACATTCCTCTGCAAATACCTGGGCAAACCCATTTATATGAAGACCAACAAGGGCTTCGTGGTCATAGACAATAAGGACCAGACCAAGTGGCACCAGGTTGAGCACGGCAAGCCTTACGGGTGGATGAGCGACGGCGGCAAGTCCGCCAGGAAGCTGCTGCGGGAGATGGCCATGCTGACCTTTGACCAGATCGAGCAGATGAAGGGCTCGCTGGGCGATTTCCTCAGGGAAAGGGAGTGCAGCGAGGAGAACTGGCTGTTCATCCGCAACCTGGCAGGGTCGCAGACGGCCATGGCCAACCCGGATGATATGCACCTGCGGGACTATTTGAAATATCAATCAATAGCTAAAGACATACAAATG
>JBFYUA010000083.1:0-6897 GCA_041300305.1 Dehalococcoidia bacterium
GCTCTTCCGATCTGAATGTCTGGGACGAAGCCCGCCATATCGGTATCGATATAGATTTAACCGCCCTTGAACAGATGCTGGGCGTGCCCATCATACCCACGGTGGCCACCACGGGCGAAGGCATCAAGGACCTGGTGGAAAGCATACCGGACGCGGTCATGCGGGCCAACCCCGCCGCCACAAGGGAGGAGCGCTGGGCGCGCATCGGCGAGATAATCGCGCGGGCCCAGCAGGTGACACACCGCCACCACACTCTGGGGGAAACCCTGGCCGATGCCACTGTGAAACCACTCTCCGGCACTATCATAGCATTGCTGGTAGCCGGCGCCGTCTTCCTCTTCGTGCGCTATGGAGGGGACGTCCTTTATAACTTTGTCGCCGATCCTATTTTCCAAACGCTCTGGCTGCCGGTGGTGACATGGGTAAGCACACTGACAGGCGGCAGCGGCTTTCTGCACGATATTTTGATAGGCAGGCCGGTCAACGGGCAGATCGATTTCGTGCAATCGTGGGGGCTGCTGACCACGGCACTCTACGTGCCCTTCGCCATGGTGCTGCCCTACATCGTCACCTTCTACCTGGCCCTGGGATTGCTGGAGGACACGGGCTACCTGCCGCGCCTGGCGGTAATGATCGACACCATGATGCACCGCTTCGGCATGCACGGCTACGCCATCATACCCGCTATCCTGGGTTTCGGCTGCAACGTGCCGGCCATGCTGGCCACACGAGTGCTGGAAAGCCGCAAGGAACGCTTCATCGCCATGACGCTCATCGCCATCGCCGTGCCCTGCGCCTCGCTGCAGGCCCTCATCCTGGGCGTGGTAGGCCGGCACGGCATACAATACGTGGCCATTATCTATGCCACACTGCTGCTGGCCTGGATCATCATCGGCATCCTGCTCAATCTCCTGGTAAAAGGATTCACTCCCGAACTGCTGATCGAGATACCCCCTTACCGCCTGTTCCCCTGGAAGATCACCATGGAGAAGCTCCGGCTGAGGGTGCTCGACTTCATCATCGAGGCCGTCCCCATCATGATCATAGCCATACCGGTCATCAATATACTCAACATGGTGGGCATTTTCCAGGTTATTGCCGACTTCACCGCCCCGGTGGTAAGCGGGCTGCTGGGTCTGCCGGGGGAAGCCATATCCGTCATCTTCATCGCCTTCTTCCGCATGGATGCCGCCATGGCGCTGCTGGCCCCGCTGGAGCTTTCCGCCAAGCAGCTTGTCGTCAGCAGCGCGGTGCTGGTGATGCTTTTCCCCTGCATCGCTACCCTGGCCATCATGTTCCGCGAGATGGGCTTCCGGGACCTGCTTAAATCACTGGGCATCATGATACTGTCCGGACTGACCGCCGGCGCGCTCCTCAACCTGCTGCCTATCTAAAAAACTCACATTTGCCCGACTGCCCTTATTAAGTGCTATCCTATTACATCAGCGCAAAATATCATATCCAAGGAGTTCCCCACATGTCAGATAAATACGCAGCCCTCTTTCAACCCATAAAAATCAATAGCCTGGAGCTCAAAAACCGGCTGGCCGTGCCTCCCATGGGCAGCGGGTTCGCCGCCGACGGCGGCGGTGTCTCCGACAGGCTGATAAAATACCACGAGCAGCGCGCCAAAGGCGGCTTCGGCATGATAATAGTGGAGGTGACCGCCATCGACGGGGAGAGGGGCCTGGGCAGCGGGCACCAGCTTTGCCTGCACGATGATAGCCTCATCCCCGGGTTCCGCAAGCTGGCGGACACTGTACACAAATACGGCACGAAATTAGTAGTCCAGCTCTACCACCCGGGACGCAGCACCTTCCCCATGTTCATCGGCGGCCAGGCCCCCATATCAGCCTCGGATGTGCCCGACCCGGTGCTGCGCCAGGCCCCCCGCGCCATGACCACCGCCGAAATAAAGGACATGGTGGAGAAGTACGCCCGGGGCGCGCTCCGCGCCAGGGAGGCCGGCTGCGACGCCGCCGAACTGCACGGGGCGCACGGCTACCTGATAGCCCAGTTCATGTCGGCCTACGCCAACAAGCGCACGGACGAGTACGGCGGCGGCCCCGAAGGCTTCCTGCGCTTCCCGCTGGAGATAGTCAAAAGGACGCGCGAGCTGGTGGGGCCGGACTTCCCGCTGCTCTTCCGTATCAGCGCCGACGAGGCCGTGCCGCTGGGACGCACCGTACCTGAGAGCATCGAGCTCATGAAAAAACTGGCAGCCGCCGGCATAGATGCCGTGGACGTCTCTATCGGGGTATATGAATCAGCCCAGTATACCAGCGCACCGCCCGATATGCCGCAGGGCTTCAATGCCGATACTTCCCTGAAATTTAAACAGGCCCTGAAAGCGACTGTGCTGGTGGCGGGCCGCATCAACGAGCCGGGCGTGGCCGCCGATATTATCAAGGCGGGCAAGGCGGACATCGTGCATATCGGCAGGCAGTCGCTCAGCGACCCCGATTGGCCGAACAAGGTCAGGGAAGGCAAAGAGCAGGAGATTGTCAAATGCCTCTCCTGCAACGAAGCCTGTATCGAGGGGCTGGCCATCTGGCTGAGGCCTTCCATTACCTGCGTGCAGAACCTGGCCTGCGGCAGGGAGGAGCAGTACGACCAGCCCAGGGCCGCCAAACCAAAAAAGGTGCTGGTGGCTGGCGGGGGCCCCGGCGGGCTGGAAGCGGCACGTACGGCAGCCCTGCGCGGACACCAGGTCACGCTGTATGAGAAAGACGGCTACCTCGGCGGGCAGACGAAGCTGACCTCCATCCCCCCCGGCAAGGAGGTTTACCGGGAGGTGGCCAGGTCCCGCATAGACGCTCTCAAGAAGCTGTGTGTGGACATCCATTGCGGGCAGCGGCTGACCGCGGACATGGTCAAACAGATTAAGCCGGACGTGTTGATAATCGCCACCGGCTCTGAGCCGTCTATCCCCAATATTCCCGGGGTGAACGGCAAGAACGTGATGAGCGCACGCAAGGCGCTCTGTTTCGAAGAGGTCGGCAAGAACGTGCTCGTCATCGGCGGGGGACTGGTTGGCTGCGAGACGGCGGACTACCTGGCCAGCCGGGGCAAAGACGTCACCATCGTGGAGATGCTCAAATACACTGCCCACGATATCGGGCCGGCCGCGCGCTTTTTCCTGCGTAAACGCCTCAAGGAGAACCAGGTGAAAATCCTCACCGTGGCCACGGTCAAATCAATAGCCGATGACGCTGTTACCATCGATTCCCCCGGCGGGGAGCAGAGGCTCGGCCCCTTCGATACCGTAGTGCTGGCAGCCGGGGCCACAGCCGTGAACGACCTCGAAACGCAGGTCAAAGGGCTGGTACCGGAGGTTTACGTCATCGGCGACGCAGCCAAACCGGGCAAGATCCTGGCCGCCGTGGAGAAGGGCGCTGAGATAGCGCTGGCCCTGTAATATTGCATTCCCCGCCAGAAGTGCTAAAATACTCAGCTATATAACCGCTAAGAAAGAGGAAGCCGATGGATTTTTCCCTTCAACCTGTAAAAATACAAAATGAAGACGGCCGCTGGTTCATGGTAGTCAGCCACGTTGAGGGAGGTTTCCTGGCGCGTGACAGCGTAACCAGCGACCTGGTTTACATGAAGCATAGCGATATAGCCGGCGGGGAAAAGGACGCGCAGGACAACTGCTAAAGCGTTCACGGCGCGCAGCCCTATTGCGCAGCATTGGCATCCGCTATAATTGCGCCGTAAAATTTGACACGGAGCCAATCCGCTGATATATTTGTACGGTTATTCTTTTTCACAGGAATGAATAAATGAGCAATTCTTACGCTATAGTCGCCACAGGCGGCAAACAGTTCAGGGTCAGGACCAGCCAGGTCATCAACGTCGAGCTCCTGCCGGTCGAAAAGGGCAAAGACATTGAGTTGGGACCGGTGCTGATGATTGCCGACGGTGAGGAAGTCATCATCGGCACACCTGCCATCGAGGGGGCCAAAGTCATAGCTACCTGCATAGAGCAGGGCAAGTGCCGCAAAATTATAGTCTTCCGCTATAAGAGCAAGGTGCGCGAACGCAGGAAGACCGGACACAGGCAGCCTTACACCAGGCTGCTGATAAAAGAGATCGTCAAGCCGGGCGGCAAGGTCACTAAAAAGACCGCCAAAGCCAAGGCCGCCAGCGGAGGTGACAACTAATGGCGCATAAAAAAGGCGGCGGCAGCACACGGGGCGGCCGCGACAGTAATCCCAAACGGCTGGGGGTCAAGCGCTACGGCGGTGAAGCTGTACGCGCCGGGACCATTATCGTCCGGCAGCGCGGCACCCGCATACACCCCGGCACCAATGTCGGCTGCGGCAGGGACCACACGCTCTTTGCCACGGTAGACGGCCTGGTCACATTCGAGCCACATGCCAAGAACAAGAAAAGGGTCAGCGTTTACCCGGGACAAGCATCATGAAAGAGAAAATCCATCCGAAGTATTTTACCGACGCCAGTGTGACCTGCTCGTGCGGCAATACCTTTACCACGGGCTCCACCAGGCAGACCCTCAGGGTCGAGCTATGCAATAAATGCCACCCCTTCTTCACCGGCGAACAGAAAATCATCGACACGGCCGGCCGGGTGGAACGCTTCAACAAGAAATACAAGCGGGAGAAAAAGATATAGCGGCATAACTTCGCGACCACTGAAGGGGCGGTCAATGAGCCGCCCCTTTTTTTTACCTGATGAAACAAATCAAACCTTTTTACTACGGCGGGCAGGCCTTGATGGGCGGTGTGATGATACGCAGCCGCAACAGCCTGGCCATAGCTGTCCGGAAAATGGACGGCAGCATCGACATCAGCAGCCGTCCCCTGGCGACACTGTATAAAGGCAGGTGGCGTGAGGTCCCCTTTGTCAGGGGCGTCATCGCCCTCATCGAGGCCGTCGTCCTGGGAACCGGCGCCCTGATGTACTCGGCGCAGGTTTCCACGGAGACAGAGCAGGAGAAAATCACGCCGGGCATGATCTGGGGCAGCGTGGCGCTGGGAGTGGCGCTGGCGGTCGCCCTCTTCTTTGTCCTGCCCCTGCTGGCAGCCCGCCTGCTGGACCCCTTTGTTTCCTCTGCGTTTGTCAGCAATCTTATCGAGGGTGTCATACGCATCGTCTTTTTCATAATTTACCTGTTGCTCATCGGCCGCATGCATGACATCCGCGAGGTCTTCGCCTACCACGGGGCTGAACACATGTCCGTCAATGCCTACGAGGCCGGTGTACCCCTCGAGACCGGCCCGGTCAGGCGTTATTCCACCGCCCACACGCGCTGCGGCACCAGTTTCCTGCTGGTGGTGCTGGTGCTCTCCATCCTGGTCTTCGCCCTGCTGGGCCGCCCCGATATCTGGATCAGCATAATGTCACGTATACTGCTGATACCCATCATCGCCGGCATCAGCTACGAGATGATCAAGTTCGAGGCCGCTTACAGCCATAACCGCTTCGTCCACTGGCTGCTCCTGCCCGGCCTTTGGCTGCAGGCCCTGACCACGCGCCAACCCGACGACAGCCAGCTCGAAGTGGCCATCGCAGCTATGAAAAAGGCCCTCGAAACCGATGGCGTCATACCGGCAGAAACCCCGGCAACTTAGATCCGCAGGCGCTGCCGGTAACTTCTTCCAGGATGCGTATATGCCGGTCCCTGAGTTTGACCCTCCTTTCAGGCAGGTGTTAGAATACCCCGCGGCTTCAATCCGTAAATTTCGCATAATAAAATCAGGAGGTCAACAGCTATGGCAGACACCAATCAGCCCCTGCTGGGGAAAATAGCATTAGTCACGGGCGCGGGAGGAGGCATCGGCAAGGCTTCAGTTCTCAAGCTGGCAGAGGCCGGCGCGGACATATTGATGTGTGACAAGAAGACCGATGACCTGCCGGCGCTGGCGGAAGAAGTTGTGAAAAATGGCAGGAAAGCGGTATGGACGGGGACGGATATGGGCGCGATGGAGGACATCAACAAGCTTGTTGAGAAGGCCAAATCGGATTTTGGCAGGATCGATATATTGGTAAACTGCGCCGCGGTCAGCCCCTTCTTCGGCCCGGTGCTGCAGGCTGACGAGCGGCTGTGGGATAAAATAATGTCGGTCAACCTCAAGGGCCCCTTTTTCCTCAGCCTGGGCATAGCCAAACTGATGATCGAGCAAAACCTGCCCTGCAATATCATCAACCTTGCTTCGGCCGGAGGCATGAGGCCCGACCCCATGCTGGCTGTTTACGCCATCGGCAAGGCCGGCATGATCCACATGACCAGGATGCTGGCCACCGAACTGGGCCCCCATAAAATCAGGTGCAATTCCATCTCACCATCTTTCATACGCACGCGCTTCTCCAAGCCTATCTGGGGATTCCCCGAGATACTCGAATGGGCGATCAAGCAGATACCGCTGGGGCGCATCGGTGAACCCGAGGAGATTGCCAACGTGGTAGTTTTCCTTGCTTCCGACGCTTCGAGCTACATCAACAGCGAAAACATCGTGGCGACCGGCGGCATGTACGTGGGCTAAACGGCGCTAATAATCTGATTAAGGAAGGCAAAGCCAATGGATGTTTTACTTGAAGGCAAGGTGGCGCTGGTCACCGGCGCCAGCCGCGGTATCGGCAGGGCCATCGCCCTCGAGATGGCCAAGTCAGGCGCCGACGTGGTCATAGCCAGCCGCAAGCTGCCCGACCTGGAGAAAGTCGCGGCGGAAATAAGGGATCTGGGCAGGAAGTCACTCGCGGTGGCAGCCCATATCGGGCGCATGGAGGAGATAACCAGCCTGGTCAACAGGGCCAAGGCGGAGTTCGGCAGGATAGATATACTGGTCAATAACGCGGCCACCAACCCGACCATGGAACCGGCTATCGACGCCTCCGAGCGCGCCTGGGACTCACTGATGAACCTCAACCTCAAGG
>JBFYUA010000087.1:0-13375 GCA_041300305.1 Dehalococcoidia bacterium
GTCGTTTCTAATAAACGGCGCGGTTCATCAACTATATTCTCGTGCCTTGCATATACACAGGAATCGTGGATAACAAGTCCCAAATCAAGCTGCTTTACGCATTTCATGTCTTTTTCCGCAAGCACTTCCAGGTAGCTCTGTGCAATAAGGTCATAACCGTCGATAATCTTCGGGTATACGCTCTTCAACATATTGGTGGTGTGTGGATCCACCGTGATAACCCGTTTTACGCCATTTTCTTTGAATATCCGGTACACTCTCCTGGCATGCTCCGCAAACACATCGTCAAGTCCCTCATCATAGACCAGTGCTCCGGAGTACAGCTCTTTCCCATACAGATATCCGAATTCTACCCCCGCCGTTTTTAATAGGGCCGCGATGTTACGCAGTATCTTATTGTATTTCGCCTGTTCTTTGCCGTTGCCCCCGGACATAAACCAGGAAATATTGGCAATTCTATTCAATATACGGCCGATGCCGAAAAACCTGGTTATCTCTGAATTCTCGAATTTGGCCATCAACCGGGACATGGAGTCTATTGCCGGTATTAACTGGTACATCTGGCCGGTATACAGGACAGTTTCCCCTCCAAAGGGTATATCCAGGCCACGTGCCCAGGCGCCGACTTTTCCCGGACTGAGCGGAATGACGCATTGCCTGATTCTCAGGTTGTCTGAGAATATCCCTAAAATATCATCTATAGGCAGCGGCATTATCTATCCTCTTGAGAGTCTAAAAACATCCCGGTTGATGTAGCGGCGCAATGACCTGATATTTTCTGCAATGGGCACATCGGACGGACAGTTGTCTTCGCACATTTTGCACAAAAGGCAGGAGTAGATGTTAGCAGTATTTTGCAATATTCTGTCCCGTGCTCCCAGCAACACATAACGGAACAGTGTCCTGGGGTGCAGGTCGATACCCAGCGGGCAAAGCGCCGTGCAGGAACCGCAGTTGATGCAGGCGGAGGCATTGAATTCGTTACCCTCTTTCACGCGTTCAACAAATTTTGCGTCTGCCTTCAACATTTTTCTTCCTGCTCCCGCAGTTTATACTGATAATAGTCGTCGGCCCTGGCTTTGGGCATCTCGATAATCAGCCCGTATCTCCTCATGCCCATGACCCATTTAAGCACTTCGTCAGACGGGTAGCCAAGTTCACCGGCAATCCCGGTAATCGTCTTCGGGCCTCCGGTGAGTACCTTTATGATTTGACCACGCATATGCATCTCGTCGCGAAGCACCTCGCCCAGGTTACGGGAAAGCTTCTTTTCCATCAGGCAACCTCCCTGGCCAGCGCGTCAATCATGGACTCTACCTGCTTGTTGGTGTATCCTTCGACGTCGATGGCCTGTTGCGGACAGACGGGCACACACGCCCCTTCGCCTTTGCATAGGACAGGGTTGATCATGGCGATTTCCTTGCCGTCGCAACTAATGCGCTGTACTGCGCCAAACGGGCATGCTTGCTCGCAGGCGCCACACCAGGTACACAGGTCCGGGTCGACCCTGGCTACAAGCGGCTCCAAATCAATATATCCTTTGAGGAGCAGTGCAGCTACTTTGGAAGATGCAGCCATGGAACTGGCCACGCTTTCAGCAAGTGTCTTGGGCCCCTGCGCCGCTCCGGCGATGAAAAGCCCGTCTATTACGGTCTCCACTGGCTTCAGCTTGGGATGGATTTCGTTAAAGAACCCGTCTTTGCCCACCGGGAGCTTGAGCACGTCAATCAATTCGTGATTAGCCCTGGGAACCATACCTGTGACCAGCACTACAAGGTCCGTAGCAATCTCGATTTCTTCTCCGCCGGTAAGACGGTCCTTAATTCTCACTTTCAGGTTGCTGTTCTCTATGACTACCTCCGGGGGTTCGCTCTCTTCATAGCGCAGGAAAACAGACCCCTGCTTTAGTGCGTCATCATAAAGCACCTCGTATTTGCCGTAGGTTCGCATATCGCGAAAAAGGTGAAACTGGTGCGCTCCGGGTTTCAATTCCGCCGTGCGCAGAGCCGCGTGCACGCCGGCGGTGCAGCAATAGCGTGAGCAATAAGTGTGAGGGTTCTCCTCTTTGAAATGCTCCCTCGATCCAACACAATACACATAAGCGACAGTGTCGATATCCCTACCCTTATATATCAAAGAGCCGTCCGCGCCGGCGAGCAACTCTTCATATTCAGGCAGCGTTATTACGCCGGCCAGCCCGAATCCAAATTCACCATCCTGCGGTAGATACGGCTCAAAACCCGTGGTGACAATAACGCCGCCCACAGACACTGACATCGTCTCGCTGTTATTTACACGCAGCGTTATGGAGAACTTGCCGACATTGCCGCTTTTTTCGATTATGCTGGCATTGGTAAACAGATTGATATTTTCACGTTCGCGGACTTTCTTAATCAATGAATCGATTATCGCTGGGCCTTTCCTGCCGTTGGGGAACATCTTCCCCCATTTACTTATCATTCCGCCCGGTTGATCAGCCCGTTCGATTATATGCACGGATATGCCCATATCAGATAGGGCCAGGGCTGCGCGCAAGCCGGCGACGCCGGCGCCTACAACCAGCGCAGCGGGTGTGGTTTCGACGCGCAGCCGGCTGAGGGGCGCTGAAAACCGCGTGCGGGCGATTCCCGCCCTGACCAATTTAACCGCTTTGTCCGTTGCCGTGTCCTTTGAATGAGTATGAGCCCATGAGCACTGTTCGCGGATATTAATCTGCGTATACTGATAAGGATTCAGTCCAGCCCGCTCGGCCATGGCCCTGAATGTATTAAGGTGTAGTTTGGGCGAGCATGAAGCTATGACGATCCCGTCCAGGTTCTTCTCCTTAATTTCCGCGATCATCTCCTGCTGTGCCGCATCGGAACACGTAAATATATTGGTCTTCACCGCGACGACGGGTGACTCACCCCTGATTGCGTCCGCGACTTTTTCCACATCCACATAGTCGTAAATATTTCCACCGCATTTGCAAATATATACACCCAGTCTCCTCTCCGGCATTTCCGTCATGATGCTTTCCTCGTTTTCTGTAGATAGGCAGCCACCTGGGCCGCAGCGGCATCGGAATGCAGAATAGAATCGGGTATGTCGCGTGCCCCGGCTGCCGTTCCTGCAACGAAAACGCCGTCAATACTGGTTTTGCCCGGCTCGAGGTCCTCATCAACTTCGTAGATATACGAGTATGGATCTGCTTTAAGGGCCCCGTCTTTGAACAGGCGCAGGGCACCCTGTGTCGGAAGCACCCCGACGGATAGCACGACAAGGTCGTGCTCGGCCCGCATGGCGCCGCCATGGCCTTCGATATCATCGTAAAATACTGCCAGGTTCCGGTCAGATGTTTCCTCGATCCTGGCTATTTTGCCTTTGACGAAATAGACCCCCATGCCTTTGGCCTGCTCATAAAACTCGTCATAACCTTTGCCGAAGGCCCGGATATCGATATAGTAGATTGTGATATCAGCCAGCGGTAAGGCGCCCATCAGTAGCTGCGCCTGTTTAAGAGAATACATGCAGCAAACACGTGAACATATACGGTTGTTGGCCTTGTGGTCCCTGGAGCCCGTGCACAGAACAAAGGCGATATTGCTGGGCGCCTTTCCATCCGAGGGACGGATTACCGCATTATATGGCCGGGTGGGGGCCAGGATACGGTCCATCTGCATGGCATCGATAACATTGGGGAACCTCCCGTATCCCAAAGCGGGCTTATTGGCGGCGTTGAAGATATCGAACCCCGTTGAGAGCATTACCGAACCAACCGTGAGTCCCTCCCCTTCTGTACGCATATCGAAGGATATGGCATCGGCAGGGCATGCAGCCACACACTGCCGGCATTGTGAACAGCCGCCACAGTCCAGGCAACGGTTGGCGCTATAGAGCGCCTCGTCTTCACTCATTGTGATTTCATATTCGTCAAATGAACTTGCCCATTCATTGGCCGGTTTCTGCTTGGGAGGTAGCGGCTTTCTAAGGGATATAACGGGAGACAACCTGGTAATGATCGACTCGCGGTCCACCATGGGTAATCGGTCATCGAAATTTCCCGTATCGAGCGGTATACCCTGGAGGTAGCGGTCGATATAACAGGCGGCTTTTTTGCCCTGGCTGACGGCCTTTACAATCATGGACGGCCCTGTCAGGGCATCTCCTCCCGCAAAAATCCAGGGTCTGGAAGTCTGCAGGGTTTCCTTATCGGCCTTAATGGTCCCATTGCGGTCAAGTTCAAGCTCAGAGGCGAATGATGAAGTATTAGGGAGAAGGCCAATGGCCATAATCACAAGGTCGGCGTCGAAAGATTTTCTTTTCGACTCGTCAAATGAAGGGTTGAATTTGCCGCTGGTATCGAAAACAGATGTGCAGCAAACGAATTCAGCGCCTGTGGCCTTCCCGCCGGTATTATTGACCGCTCTTGGCCCCCACGAACAATTAACCGCAACCCCCTCGTCAATTGCCTGCTGTACCTCCCATCTGTGGGCCGGCATTTCATCATCGGATTCAAGACAGACTAACTGCACTTCACTCGCACCCAAACGCAGTGCGCTACGGCTGCAGTCTATGGCGACGTTGCCTCCGCCTATCACCACTACCTTTTTCCCGTGAACGTCCGGCAGGTCGTCAGAATTGCAGGACTTAAGGAAATCCATGCAGTCGGCAATACCCGCCAGTTCTTCTCCAGGTATGGATATGCGGCGCCCACCAGTAACGCCGACAGCTATAAACACGGCATCAAAGCCGTCTTGCTTGAGAGATTCCGCCGACTTCACTCTGGTATCCGTAACAATCCGGACGCCCAGTGCTCTTATGTTCTTGATATCGCGGGCCAGGATATCCTTGGGAAGGCGGTATGACGGTATGCCCCAGCGCATGATGCCGCCTGGCTCAGATTCGGACTCAAAGATTGTGACAGAATACCCTGACCGGGCCAGGAAATAAGCGGCGGACAGTCCGGCCGGGCCAGACCCTACCACAGCCACGCTTTTGCCGTTCAATTTCTCGGGAATGCCGTATTCGGGATCGGGGTGTGTTGAGTAGTAACGGTCAACCATGAAGCGTTTGATTGCCCTGATGGGCAGGGGTCCCTCGAGCCGTCGCCTGGTGCACTCTTCCTCACAGGGGGCATAGCAGGCTCTGCTCAAACAGCCGGGAAGAGGGGCATCCTCGAGGTGCAAGCGGAACGCCTCGTCATATTTTCCTGCTCTGACCAGTGAAATATATCCATGCGGCTTTACTCCCGCGGGACATGTAAAGGAACAAGGAGAAGTCCCCTTGCGGTCGATTACCGCCTTCTTGGGGACGGCCTGCGGGAAAGCGATATAAGCTGCCCTGCGTGCTACCAGGTCTGAATTGAACTCGTCGGCAATTGCCACGGTGCAGGCGGCCTCGCATTGAGCGCAGCCGGTACATTTAACCGGGTCAATAAATTTGGGATTTTTACGCAGGTCGACAGAAAAGGTGCCATCAGGGTTTTTGCTGACGGCATCGATTTCAGAGCAGGTCGACACCCTGATATGGGGATGGTTGGCTGTGGCTGCCATTTTGGGCGTGGAGATGCAACTCGAGCAGTCTAATGTAGGGAAGACTTTGCTGAGCAGGATCATTTTGCCGCCTATGCTGGCCTGCTTTTCCACCAGCAAAACATTGAAGCCCATGTCGCCCAGCGTCAGGGCGGACTCCATGCCGGCTATGCCGGCCCCGACAATCAGGGCATCATAATCTACCTTAGAGTTTCTTTCCATAACGGTTCAGTATCTAACAGGTTATGTTTTTAGTTCGCTGAGCGCCTTGTGGAATTTCTCCATATGCGATACAAAAGATTCCGAGCAGACAGAGCAAATGGCAGCCATTTTCAGCCGCCGGGGGTCGAGTCCTTGTTCTTTCATCAAATCCTGCGCCTTTTGCACTACTGCTGCCGTGCGGTCCGTGCAGTCCGGCAGGTAGGAGCAATCCGTCCCGTCAGCGGCTATGAAGACCCCGTCGAACCCGGCTTTAACCGCATGTAACACCCATGACGGGTTAATGCCGCTGGAACATGGCAGCGCAATGACCTGGACTGAAGACGGATAGTCCATATGCGAACTGCCGGCCAGGTCGATACCCGGATCGGATATGTTATTGGTGGAGAAGACCAATATCCTGGGGTTGCTGTTTTGGCAGGAATTTGATGAAGCCATTACTTGCCCCTTTTAACGAAAACCCTCCAATAACCCGCCTCCTCGAGCGTGCCGAGACATTGGTGCCCGACTTTATTGGCCCAGAGGGGAATATCTTCCGTTGTGCCGATATCGGAAGACAGCACTTCAAGTATTCCTGCCATTGGAACGGCTGTCATGCCACGTTTAGCTTCCAAAAGAGGGCCCGGGCAAGCCGCGCCGCGGGCATCTACAGTTTTGTCAGCTTTCAAATTTTTTAAATCTATTTCGGTCATCTTTTTCCTCCCTTGCTGATCTAATTCTATTTAATATCCTCGATGAGCGCCCTTCTTTTCTCCAGGTCATCCACTATAGCCTGCCGAACGAGCTCACAGCATTCCGCGAAGATCGGGGTGCTAAGCTTATAATAGACTGCGTGCCCGACTCTCCTGGATACCACTATGCCATGCGCCTTCATAATGCGCAGATTTTGAGAGGCATTTTGCAACTCTATCCCTATTTGCGATGCTATTTCGCCCACTGTTTTTTCGCCCTGGCCCAGTACTTTTAATATCATGAGCCGTTTTGGATTGGACAGGGCGCCCAGCATCTCGGCCTGCAATTCATAAATATTTTTCGGATTTATTTCCATATACTGTACCCTGCGATGGTGAATGCTATCGAACTATATAAACAGGGTCGTCCTGCTCTCGTCAGAACTTGCAATGAACTTACCAACCGCGCCTAATTCGGTTCCCTGCAGAAGCTCCTCCTTTTTGAAACCCATGATATCCATGGACATCGTGCAACCTATCATTCTCACACCCTGTTCACGGGCCTCCTGGATCAACCTGGGCAAGTTATAGACGTTCTTCCTGGCCATTTCATTCTTCATCATCATTGTCCCCATACCTCCCATGTTCATTTTGGATAGCACCAGCTTATCGGGTCCTTTGGGCATCATCCAGCCGAACATGCTTTCCATGAACGTCTTTTTCTGCAGGAGCTGGACCGGGCCTTCACGACGAATAATATTAATTCCCCAGAAGGTAAAGAACATGGTAACAGGGATATCCATGGCGGCTGCGCCGTTGGCAATAATAAAAGCTGCCAGCGCTTTATCCAGGTCACCGGAAAATACGACCATTGTCAAACCTTCAACCTTTTTGTCTCCCTGCACAGCTTGTTTATCGGCCACTGCAGCTATATCAGCCATTTCGATTAAGCCTCCTGTTGATATTAGATCTGCCAAATTTATAGTTATTATAATTTATACTTGCAGACAATTGCAAGTATAAATTATAAATAACAGATCAGTCAAATTGCGGCTAAACGCCTGTGCCCTCCGGCGATAGTTCATGTATTGGGTTTCACTTGAAGGAAGGCGGTTCTCAGGCAGCACTGGGTGCAATCAATAGTGTTTTAGCACACCGTTTTCATGGATATTGGATTTGACAATGACGTTGTATCGTTCTATACTTATTATGAGCATATGCCCATAATAGACAGGTTTTAACAGACATGCCGAGACCAATAAGATGCCGTCGGATAGCTTTCCTGCCGGGGACTACTTATTTCAAACCGGCGGGAATACCCTTACGGTTCCTTGAGGAGGTGTGCCTATCATTAGAAGAAGCGGAGGCCATCCGCCTCAAGGACATTGAAGACTTGGACCAGGGGCAGGCAGCTACCAGCATGAATATCTCCCGCCCGACTTATCAGAGGGTATTGGAATCGGCCAGGAAAAAGGTGGCTGATGCCCTGCTGAACGGCAAAGCTATCAAGATCGATGGAGGCAATTTCGAGTTTCAGGAGGCGCCTCCCGGCGCATCAGGCGCGCCCGGCATAACTCACGGTCGACACGGGCATTGCCGGGGCATGGGTTTTCGCGGTGGATTTTAGCACTGAAAACTAAATACTTATTAAAGGAGGTATTGAAATGCCGTACGAAATTGGTTACGGGATGGGAAGAGGCGCCGGGCGGGGGCGTGGCAGAGGCCATGGGTCCGCCTTCAGGGGTTTTTCTCCACCCTGGCCATATGTCGGTCGTGGCCGTGGAGGCCTGCCCAGGTGCGGATATTATGCCGATTACCCTGCCTATATTTCGCCTGATTCTCCAGGTGCAGTACCTGCTGCCGCAAATTACGATTTGGGCGACCTGAAAAATACAGTCAACGCCTTGAAAGACAGGTTGGTGCAAATGCAGGCAATGATCAGCGAGATGGAACAGCAGAAGGCTTAGCGGCCCGAAAATATCCGTTTTACGCTTTTGCGGAAGAAATAAACTAACGGAGGTATTGAAATGCCAGGTTTTGATGGAACCGGACCCAGGGGACTTGGTCCTATGACAGGTGGAGCAAGGGGGTATTGTGTCATGCCGGCGGGTAATATTGGCCCGGGCTTCAGGCGTGGATATGCTTATCCACAGCGTGGAATAGCTGATGACCCATTTTACCAGACACCGGTTAACCAGCAGGAGGTCGAATTGCTTAAAACAGAATTTGACCGCCTTCTCAAGGAGCTTGAGGGCATGGAGGCAAGAATAAGGCGCCTGGAAAAGAAATAGTCCCGTATTTACTGAGCAGAATAAATCGATTTGCGCAATAGGAGATGAATTTATGAAAGTAGCTGTGACCGCCACAGGTAAAGGGCTTGACGCCGATGTTGACCCGCGCTTCGGCAGGTGCAAATACATTATTTTTATTGACACTGACACACTGGAGTTCGAGGCAGTCGAGAATACCGCCGGCGCCGGGGGCGCAGGTATCGCAGCCGGCCAGCTTGTGGCATCGCATGGGGCCACTGTAGTGCTCACCGGCGACTGCGGGCCCAATGCCCACCAGGTGCTGTCAGCGGCCAAGATACAGGTGATAACCGGCGTGTCGGGCAAGATTAAGGACGCAGTGCAGGCATTCAAAGCCGGCCAGTTCAAGGCCAGCAGTCAACCCAGCGTCCAACCTCACCACGGCTTATCAGGAAAATAGTATTTAATTAATAAAGGAGGTGCATCATGCCCAGAGGAGATATGACCGGGCCGCCAACTGGAGGCGGCAGGGGTGGTGGACGTGGAGCCGGCCAGAGTGGTGGAGGCAGGGGTGTGGGACGTGGTGGCGGAGCGGGAGGCAACAGACCGGGGGCAGGCCCGGGTGGGGAGTGCGTTTGTCCCGGTTGCGGAACCAAGGCCCCGCACCAGGCAGGCACACCGTGTTCCAGCATTAAATGCCCCGGTTGTGGCGCCGCTATGACAAGAGCATAAATGATTATATCTGTTGCAAGCGGCAAGGGTGGAACGGGCAAGACACTGGTAGCCACCAGCCTTGCCCTTTCCCTCAAGGATACGTGCAGGGTGCAGTTGCTCGACTGTGACGTCGAGGAGCCCAATGACCACCTGTTCCTGCAGCCTGTCATCACGGAGAGTGAGGCGGTCTGCATCCCTGTTCCGAAGGTTGACTATGGCAGGTGCAACTTCTGCGGTGATTGCGCACGGGTATGTGCTTACAAAGCCCTCGCTGTTGTGCCCGGCAGCGTTTTGGTGTTTGCCCAACTCTGCCACGGCTGCGGCGCCTGCAGCTATTTGTGCCCCGCAGGGGCCATCTCCGAAGAAGGCAGGGAGATGGGTGTGGTTGAGTCAGGAAGTGCCGGTGGTATCGATTTTGTGCAGGGCAGGCTTACCGTTGGAGAAGCCATGGCTGTACCCGTTATACGCAGGGTTAAAGCAAAAATCAAACATGACAGACTTGCCATACTGGACGTTTCACCGGGCACATCATGCCCTGTAGTGGAAGCCATAGGGAATAGCGACTATTGTTTATTAGTCACGGAGCCGACGCCCTTCGGGTTGCATGATCTGGAACTTGCAGTTGAGACAGTCAGGCAACTGGGCATCCCTTGCGGTGTGATTGTCAATCGTGCCGTCAGCGGGGAAACCCTGGTGCATGAATATTGCAGCCGGGAGGGCATACCTGTCCTGCTTGATATACCGCTCGATAGGGAGATCGCCCACCTCTACTCCGAGGGTGTTACACTGGTCCGGGGCATGCCGCAATGGCAGGCTGCATTTATAAAAGTATACGCTGTAATCAAGGAGGCTTTGCATGAAAGAAGTCGTAGTGCTTAGCGGCAAAGGCGGCACGGGCAAGACCAGCATTGCCGGCTGTTTCGCTGCCCTGGCACGCGACAAAGTGCTGGCGGATTGCGATGTGGACGCCGCCGATCTGCACCTGCTTTTGCAGCCGATCGATAAACAGAGAGAGGAATTCTGGAGTGGCCAGGTAGCCCACATTGATGAAACCACCTGCACCAGTTGCGGCCTCTGCCAGGAGCTATGCCGCTTTGAGGCCATTCATAATTTTCAGGTCAGCCGCGTTTCCTGTGAAGGGTGCGGTTTCTGCGCACGCATCTGTCCCGTCAACGCTATTACCATGCAGGATAACATGGCCGGCCACTGGTATATTTCCGATACCAAATATGGCCCCCTGGTACGTGCCAGATTGGGCATTGCACAGGAGAACTCGGGCAAACTGGTCGCACTGGTAAGACAGCAGGCCAGAAAAATCGCCGTGGATAAGGGCTATGCTACTATTATTACGGACGGACCTCCCGGCATAGGCTGCCCGGTAATCTCGTCTCTTTCCGGCGCCGATCTGGCGCTGCTGGTTACTGAGCCAACGGTATCCGGCCTGCACGACCTGGAGCGTATAATCGGAGTCTGCAACCATTTCAAAGTGCCCGCCACAGTCTGTATCAACAAATATGATATCAACGAGGGAAAGGCCTTGCAGATAGAGGAACACTGCGCAGGCATCGGGATAAACCTGGCCGGAAAGATACCCTTCGATACCGCAGTTAACCGGGCGGTCGCGCATGGCGTCCCTTTGGTGGAATACGATGACGGCCCGGCGGCCGGCAAGATCCGGTGTCTCTGGGAAAACGTCGAATCCCTTTTATCACCAAATTAGTCATCAGGAGAATATTATGCCCATTTATGATTATGCCTGCGCCGATTGCGGGCACAGTTTCGAGCAAATGCATGAAATGTCCGCTCACAGTCAGCAAAAATGCCCGTCCTGCGGAAGCAGCGCGGTAAGTAAACTGATTTCGGTGCCCGGCCTGATCAGGACCGGCGGTAAACCGCAGGGCGGGCAGACATGCTGCGGGCGCACCGAGCGCTGTGACAAGCCCCCCTGTTCACCAGAAGGACAATGTCACAGATAAAAACCAACAACGCTATTAAATAAATTAAGGAGTTTCATATGAAATATGCTATACCTGTCAGTGGTGGATTATTATCCGCGCATTTCGGTCACTGTGAGCAATTTGCCCTGATCGATGCCGATGAAAAGAACAAAAGTATACTTCGCAAAGAACTGGTTGTCGCTCCCGAGCATCAGCCGGGCCTTTTACCTCCATGGCTGGCCAGGCAGGGCGTACAGGTGGTGATCGCCGGCGGCATGGGCGGCAGCGCCATTTCTCTCTTTAAGCAAAATGGCATCCATGTCATGCTGGGAGCCCCAACGGCCGACCCTGAGAAGATAGTTATCGACTATCTGAACGGCAACCTGGTAACAGGTGAAAACGTCTGCGATCACTAAAAGCACGGCGATGGAGATAAATAATCAAAACAGACCAGCAGGAGAGCATGCCGTGCGCGTCAGCAGGGAAGAATATCAGCAGATGCTTGAATCAGAGCTAAGCAAAACCTACAGTGCTAAGACAGTTGACCATGCCCTGAAACCGAGAAACATGGGAAGCATAGAGACCGCCAGCGGTTACGCCAGGATCACAGGCCCCTGTGGCGATACAATGGAAATCTGGTTAAGCGTTGACAACGAGATAATAGGCGGGGCCACTTTCATGACTGATGGATGCGTAACCACCATAGCCGCAGGGAGCATGGTCACGGAGATGGCTAAAGGCAAGCCGGTTGATGAAGCTATCCAGATAGGACAGCAGGACATACTGCAGTGCCTCGATGGCTTGCCCGAAGAAAGCCGGCACTGCGCCCTGCTGGCGTCCAACACGCTCAAAGAAGCAATTATCGACTATTATGAGTACAGCCGTGATAAATGGAAACGCAGTTATAAAAAACAATGGTAGCCGGTGGAATTATCAAAATGATGGGTACAGATTCTCCCTTCAATTCCATGGCGGCTGATTATGACCGCTGGTTTGGTGAAAAGGATGGTAAAATCATTTTCGCCACCGGAGTCACAGCATTTCAAAAGGTGCTGCCTTTGCTGCTGAAGCTGTGGCTTGTGCCGGCGGAAACTGCCTGGGGCATCGCTCACCTGCAAGAGAAACAGGCCGCGCATCCATTCTACGAGCATGCTAATCTCTATACCTCCCCGCAGCTAAAGTCCTTGCTCAGAGACACGGGGTTTGCCATGAGTATTACAATCTCAACGCTGTTTCAAAAAACGAAACATTTGACCGGGATTGAGACCCCTTTGACTGATTTTCATGAGGATGCGGGGTTCCTGGTAGTCGTGGCCGACAAGATACCCCATCCGCCTGGAATGTGGTAGACATGTCCATTATTTACGGCCCGGTTCCATCGTGGCGCTTGGGAAGGTCCCTCGGTATAGACATGGTATCCACCCGCCTGAAAACCTGTTCCTTCGATTGCGTATACTGTCAGTTGGGAGACACCGTAAACAGGCAAGCCGATAGGAAGGAATTTGTTTCGCTTAAGCATTTGGAGCACGAGCTTGATCTATTGCCACCGTTAGATATGGATTATGCAACTTTCTCCGGTGTTGGCGAGCCGAGTCTTGCCATAAACATAGGTGACGCGATTGAATTGGTCAGGCAGTCATTACGGATACCTATTGCGGTCTTAACAAATTCATCCCTACTGCATGAAAGGCATGTACGGGAGGAATTGGCCGGCGCAGATATAGTAGTTGCCAAGCTGGATGCGCCTGACGATGACCTCTTACGCCGTGTAAATAGGCCTGTCTTCAGCCTGTCAATTCACCGGATAATTGAAGGCATCAAAGCATTTCGTTCCATATTCGATGGAAAGCTGGCCATCCAGATAATGTTCACGGAGACAAACCGGGATCAAGGCCGCCAGTTGGCTGAATTAGTAAAAGTATTTGCACCAGATGAGATCCAGATCAACACGCCTCTCAGGACGTGCCCCGTTAGGCCATTAAGTCCGGCTGATATATCGCAAATAAGCAGGGGTTTTTCCGGTTTCAGGCGTGTCATCACCGTTTATGAAGCTCCAAAGCCCTCTATTGAAC
>JBFYUA010000110.1:0-8574 GCA_041300305.1 Dehalococcoidia bacterium
TGTTTTCATCCATGCCCGCCCATTCCATCACACCTTTCACGCGGTCTCCGCCGAAGCGCTTGACGATATCGTCCTCCAGCGAGACGAAAAATTGCGAGGAGCCCGGGTCGCCCTGCCGGCCTGCGCGGCCGCGCCACTGGTTATCGATGCGCCTGGCCTCATGCCTCTCGGTGCCGATTACATTCAGCCCGCCCAGCCCAATAACTTTATCATGCTCCAGCTTCCAATCATTATATCTCTGCTGGAACTCCTTTTCGTCCACAAATTCCCCGCTCTCGGGCGGTTTGCCGCCCAAAATGATATCCACGCCGCGGCCTGCCATATTGGTCGCCACAGTCACTGCCCCCACCCGCCCGGCCTGTTTGATGATCTCCGCCTCGCGCTCATGGTGCTTGGCATTTAACACCTCGTGCCTTACGCCTCGCCTCATCAGCAGGTCATCCAGCAACTCGGATTTCTCAATAGACACCGTGCCCACCAGCACCGGCTTGCCTTCCTTATTCAACTTCTCAATCTCGTTGGCGATGGCTTTGAACTTGGAGTCCTCGTCCTTATAAATAAGGTCGTTGTGGTCCCCCCGGATCATTGGCTTGTTGGTAGGCATAACTACCACCTCGAGCTTATAGATCTTGAAAAGTTCTTCCGCCTCGGTGGCTGCCGTGCCGGTCATGCCCGCCAGCTTGCTATAAAGACGGAAGTAGTTCTGGAAGGTGATGGTAGCCAGGGTGATGCTCTCCTTCTGTATCTTGACCTTTTCCTTGGCCTCAATAGCCTGGTGCAGCCCCTCTGAATAGCGGCGTCCGAACATCAGCCGGCCCGTGAACTCATCGACTATGATGACCTCGCCGTTCTTGACCATGTATTCCTTGTCCCGCTTGAAAAGCACCCGCGCTTTAAGCGCATTTTCCATGTACTCGGTCAGATGCAGGTTAGTCGGGTCATATAGGTCGGAGGCCTTCAGCAGTCCCTGGCGTTTTAGCATTTCCTCCATCCTGGCGCTGCCCGAATCAGTCAGGTATACCTGCCTTTCCCTCTCCTCTATCTTGTAATCGTCCGCTGTAAGCCTGGACACCAGGTCAGCAAAGACATAATACTTCTGCGTGGGGTCCTCGCCCTGGCCGCTGATAATAAGCGGGGTGCGCGCCTCGTCGATAAGTATGTTATCAACCTCATCGACGATGGCATAATGCAGCGGGCGCTGCGCCTTCTGGGAGATATCGACAACCATGTTATCACGCAGGTAATCGAAGCCGAATTCATTATTTGTTCCGTAGGTTATATCAGCGGCGTAAGCCTGCTGCCGCGTAACCGGCCTGAAATGCGGCCAGCGCGGGTCCTTTTCATTCTGGTAGTCTGCATCATAAATCAGGGCGGGTAACTGCCCGGCTGAACTCTGGACAGGAAAGATGCTGGCGACCGTTACCCCCAGTGCGTTATAGATAGGGCTCATCCAGTAGGCGTCGCGGCGGGCCAGGTAATCGTTTACCGTGACCAGGTGGCAACCTTTGCCATCAAGAGCGTTCAGGTAGAGCGGCAGCGTGGCCACCAGCGTCTTGCCCTCGCCTGTGCGCATCTCGGCTATCTTGCCCTGGTGCAGCACCATGCCGCCCATCAACTGGACGTCGAAATGCCGCAACCCGATGGTGCGCCTTGAGGCTTCCCTGACCGCGGCAAACGTCTCGGGCAGGATATCGTCAAGCGTTTCACCCCCGGCCAAGCGCTCCTGGAACTCAACTGTCTTGGCCTTCAGTTCCTCGTCAGACAACTTCTGAAATTCCGGTTCCAGTTCGTTAATCTGCCTGACCACAGGCTTGAGGCGGTTTATCTCTTTTTCGTTGGAATCGAATAATTTACTGAAGAAACCGGGCATAATGATTTCCTAATCCTCAAACATGGCGCCAACCGACATACCGGTATGTATACGGTGTATAGCTTCGCCCAGCAGCGGTGCTATCGATAATAAAGTTATTTTCCCCAGCTTCCTGGGACCATTAACAGGTATGGTGTCGGACACTACCACTTCTTTGACTTTCGATTTGGCTATGCGTTCGATAGCCGGTCCTGAGAAGACCGGGTGGGTACAGCACGAATAAACCTCCTTGGCGCCTTCTTTGAGCAGGGCATCCACGGCGCTGACCAGCGACCCGGCGGTATCTATCTCATCATCTACGGTCAGGGCCCGCATACCCGCCACCTCTCCGATAATGTTCAACGTCTCAGTTGTGTCATCATTTCCCATACGCCGCTTCTCAATGATGACCAGAGGGGCATCGATCTTCTCCGCCAGGTCGCGGGCTCGTTTGCTGATACCTATGTCCGTAGCTACCACCACCAGGTCCCTGAGGTTCTTGTTTTTCCAGTAATCGCTTATTATGGAAAGCGCCGTGAGTTCATCCACCGGTATATTGAAAAAGCCCTGTATTTGCGCGGCGTGCAGGTCGACGGTGAGTATGCGGTTAGCGCCGGCCGTGGTCAGCAGGTCTGCCACCAGTCTGGCCGTAATAGGCACCCGGGGCTGGTCCTTTTTATCCGTACGCGAGTAGCCATAGTAGGGCACCACGGCGGTTATACGTTCGGCCGAGGCGCGCTTAAAGGCATCCAGCATGATGAGCAGTTCGACCAGGTTTTTATTGACCGGCGAGCAGATAGGCTGGATGATAAATACGTCGCGCTCACGGACGTTCTCCATAATGCGCACGAAGGTATTTTCATTGCTGAATTCGAACACCTCGATTTTCCCCAGAGGTATACCAAGGTATTCACATACGGAACCGGCAAGCGATGGGTGCGCGTTGCCGCAGAATACTTTAATCTCGTCCTTTCCGGCGAATTTCCTCATGGCATTACCTCCTGTCGAAATGACGGCTAATTATAGCATCAACCACTCAAATGGCCATAACTTTGCAGGGACGGTTTCATGCGCGGGCCGGCTGGTTATAGCTATGATAACCGATATAATAAATGGGGTATAATCTAAAGCGGAACTTTTCAGAGGAGCATGGCATCTCATGAGCAACGAGGCCGTCGAGCTATTAAGCAGCTATATCAGGCTGGATACCACCAATCCGCCGGGCAATGAACACCTGGGCGCCGGTTTTTTCGCGCGGATACTGAAAGGCGAAGGCATAAATTACAGGGTATACGAATCCAAACCGGGCAGGCAGTCTATCCGGGCTGAGATAAAGGGGCAGGGACATCAGGAACCCCTCATCCTGCTTCACCACATGGATGTAATAGCGGCCCAAAAGGATGAGTGGAGCTTCGATCCTTTCGGCGGTGAGATAATCGACGGCTATATCTGCGGACGCGGCGCGCTGGACACCAAATCGCTGGGCATCATGCAACTGCTGTCCCTGCTCGATATCCATCGTAACAGGATAAAACCAAAGCGCGACCTGGTATTCCTGGCTACCGCCGACGAGGAATCCGGTTCCGATTGCGGAGTCGAGTATTTGCTGCGCGAGCATCCCGGCGATTTCCCTGCAGGACTGGTATTGAATGAAGGCGGCTACCTGGCCGAAGGGATAGTGCCCGGCAGGCTGCTGGCTATGATCTCACCGGGTGAGAAAGGCCCCTGCTGGATAAAGCTCAAGAGAAAAGGCGTACCGGGTCACGGTTCCACTCCGCACGAAAATAACGCGCTGGAGCGGTTAACACAGGCTGTCAACCGGCTTATCAATTACCGGGTACCCCCCAGGGTCACACCGATAGTAGCAGAGTATTTTAAAAGGATGGCCCCGGCCTGGGAATTTCTTAAGCCTTTTATTGTAGACGGGCAGGAAAGCACACTGCTGAAAATCATAGATGGCAACGGGTTGCTGGCCCTGCCGCAGGTCAAAGCCATGCTGACCAACACCATCAGCCTGAATGCGCTGCACTCGGGCGATAAGGTCAACGTCATCCCCTCATTCGCAGAGGCCGAAGTCGATACCAGGCTGCTGCCCGGCCAGGAGTTGGGCGCATGGATCGAGACATTGAAACAGCAGATGGACGATGACGAGATAAAAATGGAGTTTATCACGAAAGGCGAGGGCAACTCCTCTGATATGGCTACCGACAGCTACCGCATCATTGAGCAGGCGTTGCTTCACCACTATCCCGGGGCCATCGCCGCGCCTTACCTGATGCTGGGCGCCACCGACTCCCGCTTCTTCCGCGAACGTGGCTTGCTGTCCTATGGCTTCTGCCCCGCTGTCATACCGGCAGACCACCTGAAATCCATCCACGGCATAGATGAAAAAATCGCATCAGATAGCCTGGTGAAGGGCGCAGAAGCATATTCAGACATAGTGAAAAGGCTGTGCGCCTGAAGGTATGCGAAAACCAGGCATCAGGACTATTTTAGACAGGCTCGTTGCCACCTACGGTGACCGCACCTGGCAGAAGCGGCTTGGACCGGTGGACGAACTCGTACTGACCATACTTTCGCAGAACACCTCGGACCTGAATTCCCGCCGCGCCTTCAAATCCTTGACTCAGGATTTCACGACCTGGTCTGAAGCGGCATCCGCGGAACCCGCAACGATAGCCGCGGCCATACGCGCCGGAGGCCTGGCAGACGTTAAAGCCAAATATATCAAGCGCGCGCTGATGGCGCTGCAGGAAGAAGTTCCCGGCTTTGATTTAAGCTTCCTGGCGCAGAGGAAAACCGGGGATGCCAGGGAATGGCTGGTCAGGCTGCCCGGCGTCGGTATGAAAACTGCCAGTTGCGTACTGCTCTTTGCGCTGGGCATGCCGGCCTTCCCCGTGGATACACACGTACACCGCCTGGCGAAACGGCTGGGACTGATTAAAGACAGGACGTCGGCCGACGCCGCACACCTTGAAATGGAGAAGATGACCGCGCATGGGGATATCTACCGCTGCCACGTCCTGCTTATAGAACATGGCAGAAAAGTCTGCAAAGCGCAACGTCCCCTCTGTGCCGGATGCTGCCTGGCTGATATATGCCCGGGGCGCAAATTATTTGCTTAGGCTTTGCCTTTGCGCGCCTGGCGTTGCGCCGCTATCCGCAGTTCATTCATAACGGGTAGCCTGACTATGAATTCAGCGCCCTGTTCAGCCCGGCTGTTGATCCTGAGGTCACCGCCGTGCGCCAGGACGATCTGGTGAGAGATTGCCAATCCCAACCCGATCCCCGTACGTTCCCCCGGGCCGTATCCACGGTAAAACCTCTTGAATATATGCTCTAAATGCTCCTGCGGAATGCCCGGGCCCGTATCGGTTACGGAAACCTGCACGGTCTCGGCCGTCACATGCCTGGCCCGCAACGTGACCGTGCCGCCTTTGGGTGTATGCTTGACGGCATTATCCAGGAGGTTGTCGAAGACCTGCTCAAGGCGGTCGGTATCCCCGTAAACCTGCGGCAAAGGCTCCAGGTCAGTTACCAGGAAGATCTGCTTCTCTTCAGCCCTGATACTGAATACCTCCTGGCACTGCTGAATGACCTCCAGCAGGTCAACCGGTTCCCTTTTAATCTCCAACTGTCCCGATTCCAGCCTGGAAAGCTGCAGCAGGTTATTTACCAGCCGTATCATGCGCCTGGCCTCCTCCTCGATGATAGCCGCCGCCCTGGCCGACGCCTCCTTAGATTGCGCGGTCCCGTCCTGTATGGCCTGCGCAAAGCCCCGGATGGAAGTGAGCGGGGTGCGTAATTCGTGGGATACGTCGGCAACAAAATCGCGCAGCGCCTGCTGTGAATCTTTCACCTTGCCGGCCATATCGTTAAAGCTCGATGCCAGTTCCCTGACCTCACCCGGCCCTTCCAGCGGCACATCCTGGTCGTATTTTCCGGCGGCCATCTCAACCGCTGCCCGCCTGACCCTGCCTATGGGCTTATACACCGACCTGGCCAGCAATATGGCCAAAATAATTGAGATTATCAACGCGACCAACCCTGCCAGCAGCACAGGTTTGAATAGTTCGGCCAGTATCCTGGTTGTCCCAACCGGGGAGGTGGAAAGCAACAGCCAGTCGGCCCCGCTATTCTCCTTCAGCCTGGGGAAGCCCGTCAGCGGAAAAGCCGCGTACACATATGTCCTGCCATCGGCGGCGGTAAAACTGCCTTTCAGTGACCGCGCTACCGGCCCGGCCCTTTTCGGGAAAATGGAGGCAGGAAAAGCGCAATCACTTCCCACATTAGAAGTCTGGCGTAAGATTGTGCCGTCTGAATCGCACAGAAACATACATACACCGGTAGTCCTGGCCTGTTCCTCAATATTGGGCCAGGCCTGCTCCAGGGCCGCCTGGCTGCGCAGAAAAACCCTTGCCTGTAAATAGACAGGCAGGGCCATATCCGCCAGGCGGGACCCCGCCAGCCTGTTGAGCGACTCCCCTGCCAGGAAAAAAAGCGACCCTCCAATAATACCCAGGCAGACAGTGATGACCAGGACAAAAGACAGTATCAGCCGGCTGCGCAGTCCCATATTACACTTTTGGCGGCGCGATTACGCTTATTTTCAAGAAACAAACCTCACGCCAAGTCACGGCTTTTTAACGAGCTTATAGCCCACGCCGCGTACGGTTTCAATCTCCACGTCGGCCGCGCTCAGCCTGTCACGCAAGTGATTAATATGCATGTCCACAGTGCGGGTTTCACCGTAGTAGTCCGTCTCCCAGATCATCTCCAGCAGCCTTTCCCTGGTCAGGACAATGCCGAAGTTTTGAGCCAGCGCAGTGAGCAGTTCGAACTCCTTGGTACGCAATTTCGCCGCCGTACCCGCTACCGTGACCTCACGCCGCGCCCGGTCGATACGCAGGTTGCCGGCCTCGATCAACTTCCCGGGCCTTTGCCCGCTGCCGGTACGGCGCAGCACCGCCCTGATCCTGGCCACCAACTCGCGCGGGTTGAACGGCTTGGTCAGGTAGTCATCGGCGCCCATCTCCAACCCGAGTATTTTGTCGATATCGTCCTTCCTGGCGGTCAGCATCAGCACCGGGACATCCGCCCTTTGACGCAACTCCCGGCAAACGTCGAAACCACTCATATCAGGCAGCATGATATCCAGCACCACTAATGAAGGCTTTAAGGCATCAAGCAGTTGTAGCGCCTCCTTACCGCTGCCGGCCGATTCCACCCTGAACCCCTCCTTCTCCAGGTAAAGTTTCACCAGTTCCTGTATGCTGATTTCGTCGTCGACAACCAGTATAGTAGCCATTATCCTCGCCCTCTTTTCAAATTATAACCTAAAAGATGCTATGCTTTTATATAACGCTGCGGCCGCCCCGGAGGTTTACATGAGAAAAGCCACCATGCACTATGTCCTCGATGCTATCGAGGGCGTGATTTTATTAATGCTCGTAATATCGGGGGCCATCCTGTGGTTTGCCCTGCCCGAGGGCAGCGAAGCCGGCAAGTCCGTAATCCTCGACCGCCGTGCCTGGGTTGAATTGCACCGGTGGCTGGCTGTAGGCTTGCTGATATTCTTCAGCACTCATATCATCACCCACTGGACATGGATTTCATACATGACTAAAAACTATTTCAGGCGGATTAAAAAAAACTGATTGCCCTATATGCTTGACATCTCCGATATAAAACACCTATCATTGCATATTACGCTATGAAGCTGCATATAAGACTATACCGGGCAATTTCATCCTTAGCTTTAGCCTCATTGCTGGCTTCAACCGCTTGTTCAGGCCTGTTTAATCCGCAGCCCTCCGTCTCCGAGGTCATACTTACAACGGGACTTGTTGCGGGCTCCCGCCCCGCGGATAGCACGGCGTTATTTTATATCGACAGCCCTCAGGTGTGCTGTTCAGCCAGGGTTAGCGGGGCTGTCCCCGGCACTGAGGTCAAAGCCACCTGGACATTTATAAGGGGCGGCATGTCCCGGGAGGCCAAACCTGTCATCAGGGAAGATACAGCGGCCTGTGAAAAAGACTGCTACGTTGGATTCACATTGCCGGCCCCTGACGATGGTTTCATCAACGGCGATTACCGGGTTGACCTCTCCATCGGCGGGATAATCGGGGCTTCCGGTGCTTTTTCAATACTCAAGGACCCGTCCATACCGATACCCCAGATTAATTATTTCACGGCTGACCCGCCCGGTATAACGGCCGGGCAGACGGTGGCGCTCAAGTGGAAGGTTACGGGAGCGACGCGTGTAGCCCTGCAACCCGGCCCGGGTACGTCTGCGGTGGAAGGCAGCCAGACCGTCAACCCTGCGGCCGATACTACTTATAAGCTATATGCATTGAGCAGGGGGGGGTGCGGTTACCGCTCTTTGACCATCAGCGTAGCACCGCTTATCAAAGAGAAGGCCGACCTGCAGATACTGGAATTCTGGAGCAGCGGCAACGTGCTTGCCTACCGCGTTAAGAACAATGGGGACCTCGCTTCTTGCCCGACTATGACCTACCTGTATAAGAACGATTTACTTGAATCGAAGGATTACGTAGCCCCCTTATTGCCGGGGGAGGAACGCGCTGAAGCTTTACAACAGTATCATTTTTCTCCACGATTTAAGGAGAGGATGGAGGAGGCTACTACCGACACGGTGAATATCCGCATCTGCGTTAACGCGGACGCCGCCTGCGTGGAAAGCGATGAAAAAAACAACTGCCTCG
>JBFYUA010000147.1:0-23286 GCA_041300305.1 Dehalococcoidia bacterium
CAATGGTGGAGAGGTCACCGAGGTCTTTGCCGGTGAGCAGTGCCTTGATGACGCGGCGCATGATCTTGCCGCTGCGGGTCTTGGGCAGCATTTTGAGGAAGCCGATGTCCTTCATAACCACTATGGCGCCCATCTCCTTGCGGACGTGGTTGATAAGCTCTTTCTTAAGCTCGTCGCTGGGTTCAAACCCGGCGCGCAGCACCACAAAGGCGCTGGCTATCTCGCCGCGCAGTTCGTCGGGCACACCGGTAACCGCCGCTTCCACCACGGCGGGATGGGAAACGAGCGCGTTCTCCACTTCCACCGTACCTATCCTGTGCGCGGCTATCTTCATGACCTCATCGGCGCGCCCCGCGAACCAGATGTAGCCATCGGCATCCTTCTCTGCGGCGTCGCCCGCATAGTACATGCCCTTAGTACCGGGGCGGGCCTCCCAGTAATCAGTCTTATAACGCTCGGGTTCACCCCAGAGCGTAGGCGTGAGCCCGGGGAAGGGTTTTTTGATGACCAATATGCCCTTTTCCCCGACCCCCATGGAGTGGCCGTCCTTCTCGTCGACAATGTCAGAGATAACGCCCGGCGTAGTGTAGGTCGAGGAGCCGGGTTTGATGGGCGCCATGCCCAGTCCGTATGGATTGCCGATGATGGCGCCTGAAGTCTCGGTTTGCCACATGTGGTCAATCACGGGTATCCGGCCCTCGAAAACCTCCTCCTGGAACCATCTCCAGGCCGAAGGGTTGAGCACCTCGCCGGCGCAGACTACGCGCTGCAGGGAGCTCATATCATGCTTGCGCGCCGGTTCGACGCCGAACCTGGCCAGCGCGCGTATGCCAGTAGGTGAGGTGAACATGCCGGTCACGCGGTTGCGCTCGATGATGTCGTACCACATCTCGGTATTGGGATAATCGGGCGTACCCTCGTATAAAAACGAGGTGCAGCCATGCAGCAGCGGCCCATAAACGTTGTAGCTGTGGCCCACAATCCAGCCGATGTCGGAGGTTGAAAACCATACGTCGTTGGAGTTCAGACCGTAAATCCACTTGCCCATGGAGTACACATATACCTGGTAGCCGCCATGGCACTGCATGCTGACCTTGGGCTTGGCCGTGGTGCCTGAGGTGGGCAGCAGGAAGAGGGGTTCGTTGGACTCCATCTCAACATAGTCGCCGCTTTGCCCGGCGCCTTTAGCCAGGAAATCTTTCCAGAGCAAATCACGCCCGGCGGTCATTGGAACGTTTTTGTCGTGGGCCTCATCCAGCACTACGGTGTGCTTGAAGCCGAACCCATCAGGCAGCCTGGTAACCGATTCATCTACCATCTCCTTAAGCTCGACCGGCTTACCGCGCCGCGTTCCGCGCGCCTTGCAGATTATGTATTTTGCGCCGCTCAGTTCAACGCGGTCGGCGATAGCCTTGGGTGAGAACCCGGCGAAGATGACCACGTGCACGGCGCCTATCCTGGCACAGGCCAGCATGGTCCCTACGGCCTCGATGCCCATGGGCATATAAACCGCCACACGGTCGCCCTTATTGACGCCGATGCCGCGCAGGGCGGCGGCATACTTCCGCACCAGGTTGAGCAACTGGAGATAAGTGACCGTCCTGGCCTCTCCCGTATCACCGTTCTCGTAGATGAGGGCAGCTTTGGCGCCCTTGCCCATCTTGACCTTGAAATCGACGGCGCTGTAGCAGATATTGGTCTTGCCGCCGGCATACCATTTGAATGTTGGGTAATTGTGTTCGAATACCCTGTCCCACTTCCTGAACCAGTGCAAATCGTGTTTGGCGCTGAGCGCCGCCTCCTCCCAGAACCCCTCATGGTCTTCCTCCGCCTTCCTGTAAAAAGCCCTCACGTGCGGGGGCAGCATGCTTGCCGCTTTTCTCTCTTCGGATTGCTCTATGTCGTGCTCTGCCATTGTTGGTCAGCCTCCTCCGGTTTATTTAAATATCCGCGATGCCAAATTTTAGAGATTCCTGGTATTGTATAGAAAGAGTGCCCCGCAGCGCAAGTGGTAGCGCACTACGTCATTGCGAACGTAGTGAGGCAATCTATAAAATGGTTGACTGATTACACAGGCCAAGATTACCGCGGCCTTCGGCCTCGCAATGCCGCATCCTGGCTATTGATTTTAGCCACCTTAGGTGTTATATTTCGGACTTACTGAAGAGGGCAGTTGCAAAATGGACAGCAAGTACAATGACCCGCGCATCGTAAGTATCGAGTTAACGCCGGTGGTCATACCTTTCCTGGAGATAGTCAGGGAGGCCATGAGCAAGGCGGGCGGACTGGGCATGGCTATCGCGGCCGAGGAGGCCTGGACCGGCATCGACTGCGCCATCTGCAGAATGGTTGACGAGGCAGGCAACGTTGGCCTGGGCGAATCCTACGTCTGGTGGCCGGAGACCGGCACCTCGCCCAACCAGATCATCGAGGTCATCTGCCAGGCGCTGGCCAGGTACCTGCTGGGCGAGAGCCCGTTCGACTCTGAGCGCCTCTGCCGGCGCATGGATAACAACGTGGCGCGCTCGGAGGCGGCCAAGGGACTGCTGGATATGGCCTGCTACGACCTGATGGGAAAGATCAGGGGCCAACATAGCTGTGAGATAATGGGCGGCATAGCATCTCAAATACCCATGGCTGCCTTGATACCGCTGATGGACGCCGACGGCATGGTTTTCCTTTCTAAGATGTTCGTTGACCAGGGCCATGGGACTCTCCGCTTGAAGCTGGGACACGGTATAGCGGAAGATATCGCCATTATGCAGGCGATGAGGAAGGAATTCGGAGAACAGGTCCGTATCCGCGTGGACTATAACCAGGCCTACCCGCCGCAGGAAGCCGTAGAGGCAATCCGGGCCATTGAACCCTATCATATCGATGTGGCCGAGCAGCCGGTGGCGGCCGCCGATTTCGTGGGTATGGCCTACGTGCAGAAGCGCGTGAAAACGCCGCTTATGGCGCACGAAGGATGCTTCTCATTGAACGATATTGTTACACTGGCGGAGTTGGGGGGCATCGGCGCAGTGGGCATCAATACCGAGCGCCCGGGCGGCATCACCGCTGCCCTCAAAGCCATGGATTTCGCCACACAGCACGGCATGGGCATTATCATTCACAACCAGTCGGCCGGGATCTCCTCCGCTGCCCTGGTACACCTGGCGGCGGCCCGGCAGGCCACTTTGGGACACGCCATCGAGCTTTTCGGGTACGTCATGCTGGAGGATGACCTTATCCTTGACCCCATCGATTACAGCGGCGGCATAGCCAGGGTCCCGGCCGGCGACGGCTGGGGTGTCACGCTCGATGAGGCAGCGCTGGATAAATATTCAACAGCCAAAACGGTAAAACTCACCCTGCCCTGAGTATTAATACCAGAAAAAACAGGAGGAACCGCCCATGGAATCTATAAGCTGGGTTGATGTCGGCATCATCCTGGTGTACCTGGCCGGCATGGTACTCATCGGCATCTGGGCATCGCGGCGTGTCAAAAACCTCGAGGATTACTCTCTGGCAGGCAAATCGCTGGGTTACCTGGTGATGGTCGGCACGCTGGTTGGCGCTGCCATAGGCGCGGCTTCCACGATGGGCAAGGCCGGCAAAGCCTATGAGATGGGGATAATCTTCATAACGGCCGGTTTCGGTTACATCGCCGGTCTCGTAGTCTTCGGCCTGCTCTCGGGAAGGTTGCGCCGTCTGGGTATCTGGACCATACCTGAGGCGCTATATAAGCGCTATGGAAAAGGCATCAACCTGGCCTGTGGCGCTGCCATGTTCATTACAGTCATCGCCTTATTTGGCGGGCAGATCATCGGCATCGGCCTGATATTTACCGCCGCCGGTAAATCGCTCGGCCTCACCTATACCACAGCCATCATCCTGGCCGGCGTGATCATGATTCTCTATACCGTGCTGGGCGGCCTTTTAGCGGTTGCCTATACCGACCTGATACAGACCGTTATCATGCTGGTGAGCATCGGTATCATACTGCCGGTATTTATCCTGGCCGGCGATTCAGGGGCGTCCCTGGCCGGCGCCTGGCAGGCTGCCGCCACGGGGACAGGGGGCAGCATATCCCCTGTTTACCTTGTATCTATCTGGATCATAGACTTCTGCTTCTGCCTGGTTGACCCGGGTCTCTGGCAGCGGGCTAATGCCGCCAAAAGCGGCAAAATAATCAAGAATTCCATGTTTTTCACAGCCGGTGTTTATATGTACTGGTCGGTTGTCGTGGTACTGCTGGGCATCCTCGGGATCAGCCTGCTGCCACAGATAGCGGCGGCTTATGGCTCCACCGACGCTGTGATACCTGTAATGATCGTAAAATATCTGCCGACCGGTTTGGTCGGCCTCTGCCTGGCCGGGTTGATGGCGGTCATGATGAGCACGGCCTCGGTCGCACTGCTGATATCCGGCACTACCATAGCTAACGATGTGATCAAGGCGGCCCGTCCCCGGACCAGCGATAAAAAGCTGTTGATGTGGGCTAAAATCGTCATCGTGCTGGTCGGAGCGCTGGGCATTGTCTTTGCCTTGATGATGCGAGGCATCTTCGATATCCTGCTGCTGGCTTTTGCCGTGTACGTATCAGCGGTATTCGTTCCGGCCATGGCGGCCTTCTTCTGGAAGAAGGCAACGCGCCAGGGTGCGGTGGTCAGCAGCATTGTTTCCACCGCAATCTGCGTTGTGCTGTACGCAGTCAAGCAATTCATTGAGATACCCTGGCTGGAGCCTATCGTCATCAGCCTGGCAATAAGCCTGATTTTGATGTGGGCTATCAGCAACGCCACATATAAACCGGAAACTGCGACACCAAAATTAATTCTTGCGGAGGTAAACAATGACTGAACATTCTAAGAAACTGACCCTGTTTGAAGCGGCGGCGGTGGTGGCCGGTCTGGGTTTCGGCGGCGGCGTCATGGCCGTGCCTTACCTGGCTTCGCTGAACGGCGTACTGGAGTTAGTCTTAACCGCCGTGGTAGCCTATGCCTTCAGCCTGTTACTGCACCTGATGGTGGTAGAGGTCGTGCTGCGCGACGATAAGCCGCAGCAATTGGTGGAGCTTTTTGGCAAGTACGTATTCAAAAAGACCTGGTGGGGCAAAACACTGACCTGGGTCATCTTCGCCATGGTGCTGGTCACGTTCTATGCGCTGCTGGCAGGATATATCGTCGGCTGCGCCGAGTTATTACGCAACCTGTTCCCTGCGCTCCCGCTGTGGGCAGGAGAGGTCATCACCTATATTATCGCGGGCGGAGTCGTCCTCATGGGTTTGAAAGCGGTCGGGATCAGCGAGAAATGGTCCATTATCAGCATAGCCATAGTGCTGCTGGTGCTGTCGGCCATCTCCTTCGGTCACCCGTTCAATTCCCTGCCTATCTGGACCGGCGATTCCATGAAAATTCTGGCCCTCTACGGCATGGTTATGTTCTGCCTGACCTGCCTGTTCTCGGTACCACAGGCAGCAGAGGGGTTATCCTGGAACAAAAAGCTGGTGCCCGGCGCCGTGGTACTCGGCGTCACTATCAATTTAGTTTTTACCCTGGTCGTCTCCATTATGGCATCGCTGGTCTCCAAACCCGTGACCGAGGTAGCTATTATCGGCTGGGGTAATGCGGTGGGCGCCTGGGCGCTGATATTAGGTTCGGTCTTCGCTTTCCTGGGGCTGCTGACCAGCTACTGGAGCATAGGCTACGCGCTGGCCGTCGTTATCGTTGAGAGGCTAAAATGGGGCTATCGGCTCTCCTGGCTGGCGGCCACCGTGCCGGCTTTCCTCATGGCTATCCTGGGCCTGGCGGGCTTCCTCGAGTATATGCGCTACGCCGGAGGGGCCATGGCCGTCCTGATGGCCCTGCTTATACCCCCGGCCCTGCTGATCAGCCGCAAGGAGAACGCCAACATCATGCCGGAGTTCAGCATGGGGAAATGGGGCAATATATTTATCTGCGTGCTGGTATTCATCGCCTACCTGATGATGGCGGTGGGGTCGCTGGTGCCGGTTAAATAATAAATGAAGGGATAAACTCATGAAAGACCACGGTCAGCTCTATTTCAATGGGACCGTCCGCACCATGGACCCGGCCTGCCCGGTTGCCCGGGCAGTTGCCGTCAGGGATGGCAAGATCATTGCTGTGGGAGAAAAGGAGGCCTGCGCGGCGGCGCAGGAAAAAGGATACGAGTCGGTGGATTTACAGGGCTGCACCCTGCTGCCCGGCTTCATCGACACACACCTGCACCCCGTACTGCTGATATTTTTTGCCCTGAACTGCGACCTGGGGGGCGCCAAATCCATGGGAGAACTGCAGCACGGACTGCGGGAAGCCCTGTCAAAAAAGAGCGGCGATTCGTGGCTGGTCGGGCTTAATTTCGACGAGCAGAATTTGCGGGAGAAACGGGTGCCCGACAGGCATGACCTGGATAGGGTCAGCCCGGACAGAGCGGTAGTCGTCATCAAGCACGACGGGCACTCGGTTTTTACCAATACCCGGGCCATCGAAACAGCCGGGGTAACTGCCTCCACCCCGGACCCTGAAGCAGGAATAATAGAGCGCGAAGCCGATGGTTATCCCTCGGGAGTCTTCAGGGAGATGGCGGCGCAGCTTATCCTGAACGCCATGCCCATGCCTGAGATGGACGTGCTGGTTGATGGGGCCCGCCGGACTTTTAACCGCCTGGCTGCACTGGGCCTGACCTCGCTGGGCGTTGTTTTGCAGACGGGAGATGAAGGTCCGGCCGGCTCCGCCGGAGCCTTCGACGTGCCCGCTATGCAGCTCTTTTTAGAGTACTGCCCGCAGAGCCTGTATTCATTGCTGATAACTTCCGATATAAACGGACTGGACGGGCTGAAGGGCAGTTCTTTGAACAGCGGCGCCAACCGGTTGGGCGGCATTAAGCTTTTCGCTGATGGCACCTTCGGGTCAAGCACGGCTTATATGTCCGAGCCTTTCTCCGATAATCCTCAAAAGCAGGGCATGCTGATGCACCCGCCTGAGGAACTCTACCGGCGCATGGCCGCTGCGCACAACGCCGGATGGCAGATCTGCATACACGCCATCGGCGATGCGGCCAACAGGTTGTGTGTGGAGCTATATGGGAGGTTATTTAAGGAATTCCCCCGCAGCGGGTGCCGTCACCGTATTGAGCACGCCTCGATAATGGATAATGAGACCACGGTGGGGCTATCGCGGCTGGGCATCGTGGTTTCCACGCAGCCGATGTTTATTCATTCAGAGAAAGACTGGCTGCGCCGTCGCCTGGGCGATGAGCGCTGTAAAACCGTTTATCCCTTCAGGTCTTTCCTGGACGCCGGGATAACGCTGGCGGGTGCATCCGATGCCCCCATTGAGTCCCAGGACGTGCTGCAGGCTATCTATTGCTGCGTCACCCGCGAGGGATTCGAGCCGCACCAATGCGTCTCTGTGGAAGAAGCCGTGCGCATGTACACACTGGACGCCGCCTATGCCCAGTTTGAAGATGGAATCAAAGGCAGCATCATCCCCGGCAAGCGCGCCGACCTGGTGGCGCTGAGCGATGACCCATTCCAGGTAAAGCCGGACAGGATAAGGGATATAAGGGTGGTCAGGACTGTAGCGGGCGGGAAAGTGGTGTACAATTAATGCGTGCCCATCAAAATCCTTCCCCCTGAAGTCACCTCCAAGATAGCCGCCGGTGAAGTCATCGAGCGTCCGGCATCGGTGGTCAAGGAGCTGATCGAGAACTCGCTGGATGCCGGCGCAACCGAGATTTCCGTCGAGGCGCATAACGGCGGTGTAAGCTACCTGCGCGTGACCGATAACGGCTGCGGGCTTTCGGCGGCGGAGGTTGAGATAGCCATCCGGCGGCACGCCACCAGCAAGATAACCGGGCTGGACGACCTTGAACATATCCACACGCTGGGTTTCCGCGGCGAAGCGCTGCCCAGTATAGCCTCTGTTTGCGAAGTAGAGATACTCACGCGTGACAGCGGCAGCAGCGCCGCCAGCTATCTGCACCTTGAGAACGGCAAGGTCAGCGGGCGGGAGAAGAAGAGCCGCCCGCAGGGCACTACCATCACCGTCCGCCGCCTCTTCCACAATTTCCCGGCCCGGCTGAAATTTCTCAAGTCGGCCTCCACAGAATCCGGCCACATAACCACGCTGATCAGCCAGTATGCACTGGCCTTCCCCGAGGTGAAATTCGAACTCATCCTCGACGGCAAGAGTGGCCTACGCACTACGGGCGATGCCGAGCTGCGCTCCTCGGTTGCCGTGGTTTACGGACTGGAGACGGCCAGGAAGTTGCTGGAGGTCGAGAGCGCCGACGGTATGCTCAATATACAGGGCCTGGCCAGCCCGCCCTCAGTTGAACGTGCCACGCGCAGCTATATGAGCTTCTTCGTTAACAGGCGTTACGTGCGCAACCCCCTTTTAGCGAAAGCCGTGGAAACGGCCTATGAGGGAATGCTTATGACGGGCAGGCACCCGGTGGCAGTCATCAATATCACCATACCGCCGGAGGAAGTGGACGTCAACGTCCACCCAACCAAGCTCGAGGTCAAATTCCGCAATAATAATACCGTTTTTACCGCGCTGGTCAGGACGGTCAGGGACACCCTGGCCAGGTCCCCCCTGCCGGCCGTGCGTCCGGGGACTGAGGATGCCCCAACACAGATGCTGTGGGGCCGGCTCCCTCATGATACGTCACTTCCCCCTCTGAGGGTAGTCGGGCAACTTTCTGCCAGCTACATACTGGCTGAGGGAGAGGACGGCCTTTACCTGGTTGACCAGCACGCCGCCCACGAGCGGATATTGTTCGATAGAATACTATTGCAGCACACACAGAAGAAGCCCGAGGTGCAGGGCATGCTGGAGCCGCTGGCGGTTGAGCTGAGCCCGCAGCAGGAGCAGGCGATGACGGCTTGCATGGATTTGCTAAATGAGCTCGGCTTCACTATTGAGCCGTTTGGCGAGCGCACCTGCCTGGTGAGGGCCGTGCCCGCCCTCCTCAACGGCGACAACCTCAACGGGGCCATCATAGAATTGCTCGATGAGATAGGCAGTGAGCAGGACTCCCAAAAGCGGGATATCAAGGCGGCGCAGTCCCTGGCCTGCCACGGCGCCATACTCGCAGGTCAAATCCTGGACAGCAGTGAAATGGCCGGCCTGCTGAAACAGCTCGAACGCACCTCACAGCCGCGCACATGTCCCCACGGCCGTCCGACCATGATACACCTCAGTTCACAGCAGCTTAATAAAGAGTTCGGCAGGACGGGGTGAGCCCTAACCCCTGGTATAGAACCCCTGCGGGTCGAAGAGCCTGACCATCATTTTCTCCTCGTAGGAAGGCAGGCTAATTTTCTTTACCTGCGGCGCCACTTCCATCTCCCAGCCTACCAGCCGCCTGATGCCCTTGATGGCCTCCTCCTCGCGTATAGCGGTGCCGTGCGGAATATAGGATGTCAGTAGGAAGGTATGCCTGCCTTCCGGTTTCTCGAAGACACCTACGTCAGTGACCAGCGTTCTCACTTTTTCCCCGGGATAGGTAATATACGAGACATCTTTCACCAGCCTCTCTTTGCCGGCCGTGGCGAATACAACGGTTTCGCAGCAGGAGCAGGCCACATCGTTGGCCCCGCCCGAGCCGACGATATAGTAAACGTTGGGGATTTTAGTGGAATTGCCGTTGCCGTGCCGGTCTATCTGCGCAGCGCCCAGCACACCCAGGCAGGATGCCGACGAACCGCCGGCCAGCACACCCAGGGCGGTTTCGATATTGGTCAGCATCTTGCAGGACGGAAGGTTGTGCATGCTGAACCCGGTGGGGTCGGACGGCACCGGCATAAACCCGTACATGCCGTTCTCGGCCACCAGGTCGATATCATATTTCAGGTCTTTCAGCCGGTAGGCTGCCAGCCAGGCGGCCAGGTTGGCCAACCCCACACCCGCCAGGATCGTGCGGTAGCCCCTGGCCTGGCACAGGTCCGCAATGTAGTGGCTGCCGGCGACGACCATACGCTCAAGCTGGTTGGATTCCTTCTTGAATTCTATATGGGGCACGGCGGCCAGGGTCTCCACCACCCAGGCATGCGGCTTGGCCTTGTCCTTGAGGTAGCGCAGCCTCTCCTTGCCCAGCTTATCCAAGTATTGCTTGTGGTCGCTGCAGTTGAGTATCCATTCCCGGATGAAGCCCATAAAGCGCGTCTCGTCCATGGAGGCGTCTTTAATGAGCGTGGCAAATTCGTAATCGTCGAAGTAGCCCTCGTACTGCGGTATACCGCAATTGGGCAGGCCACCCGGGTGCGCGCCCCAGGGCACCTCACAGACCGCCTTCACCATGTAGGATGGTACGCGCACCAGGTGGGCGTGGCTGCGTATATAATCGGTCGGCACAACATGTTCCACGCTGACGATGACGGCCTCTCTAGCCGCCCAGGCGCCGAAGGCGTCGATGCTGAGGGGATATGGAAGTATTGTGTTGCCACTGCGGTCGGCGGCCAGTCCATGCACGAAGGTAACGTCGGGCCTCAGCGGCCTCATCAGAGCACTCCGCCCACCCTCGCCGAAAGGAGAATCGAAGACGGTAAAATCCTGTTTATTTTCCTCGGCCATGGAACTTCCGATGAGCGAACGCGTGGGAATGAAATCCCAACCCAGGGCGCCGGCCAGCAAACGCTGCGTGATGGTCAGCATCGTCCAGTTCTCGAACTCCACCGCCCCCGAGATATAGGCCTTCTGCACCAGCGGGTTGGGTCCCGGCGTGGGGTAAGTGTTACCGGCGAAACTGGTGATGGCCTTCTTCATCAGCCCTCCGCGTATAAGCGCCAGCAGCAGGGCGGAGACATAGGGGCTGATGATGGTGAAATCGCCTTTCTTGCTCCAGAACTCGCGCACAAGCTGGTAAAAGAGGGCACCGCTCCTGCCGGCGAAGTGGATAGACATGCCGGGCCGGACATGCCTCCTGATTGCTTCTGCCAGGGAGCAGGTCTTGTCCTCTCCCTCCAATGGGGATAACTGGAACTTCGCATCTATGAAGGCTTTTAATTCATCATCCATGGGTTATACCCTATAGCAGACCTCGGGAAGTTTTATTCCGGGGTTGGTCTCCCTCACGTAACGCAGAAGCTGGTTGGCCAGGGAAATCGTCACGCCGGCCAGTTCTTCACCTTTTATCATCATTATCTTATCACCGCTGTAAAGCGCCCGCAGCCTGGCCGGGAACTCGTCGTCCGCCCTGTTGAAAACAACGTGGACGATGACGCCCGGGTATAATTCTTTGCATAGCGCCCAGTCCTCCCCGGTACCCGGCGCCTCTACCCTGCCGCCTGCGTAATCCGCCAGCGCCTGAACGTCCCTGACATATTCCAGCGCAGCCGCGCGCGCCCTGAGCGCGCCCTTAACCTGCAAGTGGTGGGGGCTGACCTTGCCCTCGATATCAGCCAGGCTGAGCAGCTTGATAGCAGTAACCCTCAATCATTTGGTTAACTGTCTTTAAGCAACCCCATCGAACGGTCAACCTCAAAGGCGCGCTGGTGGTCCGCGTTGAAAGAACGTGATGCCCACAGCAGGCCAAGCGTTGAGATAATGCCTATAGCCGATATCGCAACATAAGCCATCTGTATGCCGGCGGCGTCAGAGACCGCCCCCATGATGGTAGGTCCCCACATGCCACCCAGGAAATATATGGAAAGCATATAAAGCCCCATAGCTGTGGCGCGGCGGTATGCAGGTACGATTTCCTGCACAGCGTTGAGTTGCGCCGATACACCGAAGGGGAGGAAGAAGCAACCGGCGATGAAAAGCGGCAGGGAAGCTAGGTAGGCGCCAGCGGCCATTAAAAACCCCGTCAGCCACATTCCCGCTACCATGACCATGACCTTATTGCGCGGGTTATGGCGCGAGACCCTGTCCGCCACCCATCCACCCAGGGGCATTGAGATAACCGCCAGCATGGCTATACCTGAGGAGAAGGTGGAGGCAACCGCGTTATCCATGCCCATGCTGCGGTTGAGCAGCACTGGCAACCAGGGTATGGCACCCTGCTGTAAACACCCGGAAAGCGCTATGGAGACATAAAGAATGGGCAGTGTTTTAATCCTCAGCATTTCTTTCAGGGTTGTAGATATGGCCATCGATTTGTGGCTTCCCGTTTTTTGCAGTGTTTCCTTACTGATCTTGTAATCCGGCATGAACCAGGCCAGGATGCCGAAAATAATCCCGGGCGCGGCTATTGCCCATAAGGCCGCCTGCCAGCCATAGCTCTTGGATACCCAGCCTCCTACCAGAAAGCCGAGGGCCGAGCCCAGCGGTATGGCCGCGGCCCAGATGCCGGTGACAAAGGCCCGCCGCGCCTTGCGTACCATTCCCCCTATCAGTGCCATGCCCCCGGATACGAAGCCGGCCTCACCGATCCCAACCACGGCACGGGTGGCCAACAACTGGCCGAAGTTTATACAGAAGCCTGAAAAGACACCGGCTACGCTCCATACGATGGAGATTATCGAGACCATCTTCGAACGTTGCCAGCGGTCCATGACCATGGAGAGCGGCAGGGCAAAGACCGCCACCCCGATGAGCACCACGGACATCAGCCAGCCCACTTCCGTGTCGCTCAGACCCAGGCTGGATTTCAGCGCCGGCGTGATCGGTCCGATCACCGACCTCAGCGCGTAGTCCAGCATATAGAGCACAAAGAGCACCGTTATGCTGTACCCTATCTTCCAGCGTGATACCTTGATGAGGATATCCTGTTCTCCCTGCCTGTCCTGCATGCCTGCCTCCTTGCCCGAATTTTAATGGACCCGTCGCCGGCTATCCATAAGCCGCCGAAAGTTTGTGTCACTATATCGCTTTGCTATCAGGCTGTCAATAAAAAAGCCTGCAGGATATGATAGGCAATCAGTGAGAAAAAAGGCTACCGGATTTTAAGCCTGTAGAGAATCTCCTGAACCGACCGGCGGAAACTGGAATCGAAGGGCAAACGCGTGAGGGGCAGGCCTTTAATATCCAGGTCCGAGATATTGAAGTCCTCGGGTATGGTGGCGAAGAGCATAAGTCCCGACTTATCCACAGCCTCTTTAAATTCCGCCGGCAGGCCATTGCGCAGGCGGTTTACCACCAGCAGCACGCCCCCCTTGATATTGGTGCGTATCTCCTTGCTGAGCTGCTGCAGGCGTATGCAGGTATTGAGCCCGCGCATGGTGGGATCGGTCACCGCCAGCAGATAATCGATATCCTGCGTGGTCTGCCGGCTGATATGCTCCAGCCCGGCCTCGCAGTCCATGACCACGTAGTCGTAGCTCCTGGCCAGCTTGTCGATAGAAAAACGTATCATGTGGTTGGCGGCGCAGTAGCAGCCCGGCCCCTCCGGCCGGCCCATGGCCAGCAGGTCGAACCTGTCGGTCTCAACCAGCGATTCGTGTATGCGGGCGTCCAGTATCTCCTGCTTGGAGGCATCCATCCTCAGACGCCCGTCCTTTATATCCTCCTTCATCTTCTCGCGCGTCTTGCCCACAGTATTCTGCACGTCCACTCCGAGGGCATCGTTGAGGTTGGAACTGGGGTCGGCGTCCACGGCCAGCACCGCGCCGAGGTTGGCCAGGAAATCGACCAGTATGGCCGAGATGGCGGTCTTGCCCACGCCACCCTTGCCCGCCACGGTAATAGTAACTGTCATATTATTCAGGCTCCTCTAAGGGCGTTCCCGGTCTGGTTCGCCGGTTTGAAGGTACAAGGCTGACCGGCGATAAGCGTATCACAGCATTATACTCCGCCGGGCAGACAAGCTCACAACTGCTGCACCCGGTGCATTTTTCCTGGTCAACGACCTTAAGCCCCTGCCCATCGCTGAAGATGGCCTCGGCGGGACAGGCCAGCACGCAATGGTCGCAGCCTTTCTGGCATTTCTCGGGAAGGATATAATAGGCGGTGAGCTCCTTGCAGACGCGCGCCGGACAACGATTCTGCAGCACATGGGCTTCATACTCTTCCCTGAAATAACGCAGCGTGGTCAGCACCGGGTTGGGCGCCATCCTGCCCAGTCCGCAGAGCGAGCCCTCCTTGATGTCTTCGGCCAGCGCCTGCAGTTCTTCCAGCGACTTCAGTGTCCCTTTGCCTTTAGTTATATCGTCCAGCATGGAAAAGAGGTGGAAGGTACCGATGCGGCACTGCGTGCATTTTCCGCAGGACTCCTGCCGGCTGAAATCAATGAAAAACTTGGCGGTATCCACCATGCAATTGTCCTCATCCATAACGATTACGCCGCCCGACCCCATGATGGCGCCCGCCTCTTTCAGCGAATCGAAATCGATGGGGGTATCAAGCATGCTTTCAGGCAGGCAGCCTCCCGAGGGTCCGCCGATCTGCACGGCCTTGAATTGCCTGCCCTTTTTTATGCCTCCGCCGATAGTGTAAATTAGCGTGCGCAGGGACGTTCCCATGGGCACCTCGGCCAGCCCGGTATTTTCCAGTTTGCCGGCCAGCGCGAAGAGCGCAGTTCCGGGGCTATTACCTGTGCCGCTACCGGTAAACCAGCCACCGCCCCTCTGCACGATCAGGGGGATATAGGCCAGCGTCTTGACATTGTTGACCAGTGTGGGCCTGCCCCACAAACCCGCTTCGGAGGGATAAGGCGGCCGGCTCTCCGGCCAGGAGCGCCTGCCCTCGATGGCGGCGATCATGGCTGTCTCCTCGCCCGAAACGAAGGCGCCGGCGCCTCTGACAATCTCAATTGTGAAACTGAACCCCGAATCCAATATCTTCCGTCCCAGCAGGCCCTTTTCTGTTGCCTGATTGAGCGCTATTTTCAGCCGCTCGATGGCCAGCGGGTATTCATCCCTGATATAGATATAGCCCCGTTTGGCGCCCGTGGTGTACCCTGCGATGGCCATGCCTTCGAGGATAGCGTGCGGGTCGCTCTCCAGCAGCACGCGGTCCATAAAAGCGCCCGGGTCCCCCTCGTCGGCATTGCAGATAACGTACCTGGTTTTGCCTTTGGCTTGCGAGCATGCCGCCCACTTGGCTGCCGTGGGAAATCCTGCCCCGCCGCGGCCGCGAAGTCCCGACTTTTCCAGCTCGTTTAATATTTGCGCCGGCTTTAACTTCAGCGCCATGGACAACCCCCGGTACCCGCCGCAGGCGATATAGTGGCTTATTTCCAGCGGTGAATTGTAGCCGCAATTGCGCAGCAGCACCCTCTCCTGGTGCTTGAACAGGTCAAGTTCGGGTATGTAAACTGCTTCCTCACCGCCGCCCTCCAGCGTGCCCAGCGCTAATTCGAGGCAGGGGTCATCACCCCGAACGTAACCTTCAACAAGCTGCGGTACCACCTGCGGTGTGACATGATGGTAACAAACCGAGAAATCGCCCGGCTTGATGATGACTGCCAGCGGCTCATAGGAGCACAGGCCAATGCAGCCGACCTCCGACACCTGAACTTTCCCTTCCAGGCCTGCAATTTCACGCCGGAAAGCCTCAAGAACGGCCATCGAACCGGCGGCGCGCCCGCAGGTAGCCGTGCCCACTAAAATATGGGTGGTTTCGCCCTTATAGAGCGCTTGCCAGTCCATCCTGACCAGTCGGTCAATTCTCTTCGGGGTCATAAGTGTTAATCTGCACTCAGCACTCAGAGCGGTGACAGCGGATTTAATGCTACGAGAACCTCTTCCACCTTCACCGGCGTCATCTGCGGATAAACGTCTTTGCCGATGGTGACCACCGGGGCCAGGGCACAGCAGCCGATGCAGGCGACACGGTCAAGGTCGAATTCGCGGTCTTCAGTTGTCCCGCCTACCTCGATCTTAATTTCCCGGGCCACGGCATCCAGGACAAGCTGTCCTCCAGCCAGGTGGCAGGCGGTACCCAGGCAGACCCTGACGGATTGCCGACCCGGCGGGTTGAAGCGGAACTGTTTGTAAAAGGTAGCCACGCCCCAGGCCGTCGCTGAGGACATGCCGAGAAATTTGGCCGCCTGCAGCATGGACGCATTCGAAAGGTAGCCCTCCCGAGATTGCACGTCCTGGAGAATGTTAATGAGATGGCGCCGGTTTCTCCGCGGCGACATTACGGTTGGCCTTTCCAGCTTTTCACCAGGCCGGGCAGGTAAGCAGGGATTTCGTTAGCGTCGCCCGGGCCGACGATTATCTGCCAGTCCGGCAGGGCCTCGGCCAGCTCATTGCGTATGCGGGCGACCTTGCCGGGTATGACCAGCCGCCTGTGGCTGACCATTCCCTCAACGCCGCACTTCTTAATGAAGGGCGCGATGCTGTCCCCGCTGAATTTGCCGGCCGCCCACGCGGTCAGCACGCCCAGGCCGCCGGCATCTTTGACGCACAGCCAGGCCGGCGCCTTGCTGGCCTCGACCTCGGAGGCCACGATGAAGTAGGTCAGCGCCCAGTTGGTGGTTATCAGCACCGGTGAACCGGCATCGGGATTGTTGATAGGATAGACCTTCTCCTCCATGGCCATCGGGATGCGCGGGTCGGTGTATATATTCAGCCTCTGCACCAGCAGCGGCAGGAGCGTGTGCTCGGCGATATCTGAAAGGACGATAACGGCGGCATATCTGGTTATGAACATGGAGGCCAGCAGTGTCTCATGCCGCTTATCGGCAGTCATAAAGCAGGGGAATGCGATAGTGGGATAGCCCAGCGCCCTCATGCCCTGCTTGAGGGCCGCCCTGCGTACCAATGTCTGGTCGCGCACGGCCGATTGCAGGTCCCTGGAGCCCGGGTCCAGCAGGACATCTTCAATGCCGGCTTCTTTGAGCCGGTTGGTCAGGTGCACCAGCGATTCTACGCCTGCCCCTTTCACGGCTACCACAGCCGAGTTTAGCTTTACCGCGCCGATGACCCTCTCAAGATTCTGGGCAGTTACCGGGTAGAGCAGGGGCTTCCTGCCGGCGCATAAACCGTGCGCGGCCAGCAGCGCGTCCGTATCTTCAGAGATCAACATCAGGGGGCAATCTACCGCGGAGAGCACTTGATTAACCAGGGCCGTGAATTGCGCCGGGTCGCCGGATTTATACTGCAGGGCCAGCAGGTCAGCCTCGAGTGTCTTGCCAACCCAGCTGAATCGCATCTCCTTCAGCTTCTTTATCTTACCATCGGCCGCCCCGGCAGGTTCATCATCGGCAATAAGCACGGCGATGCCCGGTTGATGCACGAAGGTCTTCTCGTGGCGGTAGACCACAGTCTCGTCACCAACCACCAGCGCATCGGCGCCCCTGCCGATAGTGACAGGACGGATAGGCGGGGCCAGCGAATCCTCAAGCTCTTTAATGACCTCAGGCGTGATATGCGGACACTTCTTTACAGCAATGCCGCCCGCTGCCAGTTTCATAGCGAAGGCAAAGCAGGTGGGCAGGCCGCACTCCCTGCAGTTTTTTTTGCCGCCCTCCGGCAGCCGTTTGACTATGTCCGTACCTTTGATGGCCAACTTATACTCCTTCTATTACTTGCCGTTGCGAGCGTTAGCGAAGCAATCTGTCCGTGTGGATTAGATTGCTTCGTCGCTGCGCTCCTCGCAATGACGTTTTTGGGTGGTTCCCCGAGATAACAAATTATCACTATACCGGAAGTTTCACCTCGCCCTTAACCCAGGGATGGCCGGCCCGTTCGAGGAAGGCAACCAGCTCATCGACATTAGTTACATCGTTCTCCGAGGCTATTTTATTCTGCAGGTCCATGGGGCAGGCGTCCCTGTACATCTCCTGAATAACGCGCGGCATCCAGACGATGCGGTACCAGCCCCCGTCGGCTTTGAGGAAACTGGGGGAGCGCAGGTATTCCAGTGCGATGCCCAGAAAGCCCTCCACCTGCCGCCCTCCGCTGGTGTCGCCGGCCATCTCGGTAAAAGGCGCGCCGACCACCGTGCCACCCTCAAAATCGCGGTGCACGATGCCGAAGCCGTCAACCTCCGGTATATAGAAGCAGATGGCCTGGAAACAGCCGCAGGACGTGTGCGGATAGCCGAAGGCGCTGTGCAGGAATACTCTATCATAGGTCCCCAGGGATTTCTCCTGCGCCAGCCGGTCGGCGCCCCGGTACTCTCCCCTCACCGGGTCGATGATATCTCCCTTGGGCACGGCCTGGATGGGACCCTCGGGATCCATCTGGTAGGCGGCCTTGCCGTCGAACCAGTTGATAGCGCCGCAATTGGCGATACGCTCAGGCGTGATGCAGCATATGTGGGTGGGGGCGAAGCTCTGGCAGAGGGCGCAACTGTAAAACTCTTGAACGTCAGCCTCCCGCAGGCCGCGGATCTTCTCGTCCCGGGCACGGTAGACTTCCATCGCCTTAGGCAATAATTCCTCGATCCTGTCCCGGTCGGTGACAAAGGTGACCTGAATTTTCTCTATGATATCTATCTCGGACGTGTAAAGGAATATCAATATCTCGCCCAGGGTCCGCAGGGATTTTAACCCCTTGCCAAACGATGCCTTGTTCAGGCGCATCCAGACGTCCTGGCGCTGGTTCATATGGTAGAAGCCCTCGATATAGTTCAGGTAAAGGTGCAGCCGCCGCTCCAGGACAGGCTCAATGTCCCGCTCCAGGCGCGCACCGGCGATGTCCACCATAAGGGCAATCGACTGGCTGCTGCCCTCCGGCAGGGCGCCGATATCGGCGCCGATGACCTCAACCTTCTCGTGAGTGACCTCGTCAGGCTGTTTAATGGAAACCAGTTCAAAGCGGGTTTTCACATTGGGGCCGCCGAACTCCACCCGCATGTCAGCCTTGCGGATGACCTCGCCCTCGAACTGGGGACCGATATCCACCGGGAATACTCCGTCAGCCATAACGCTACCGCCTTATCTCAATAATCAACTGCGCCATTTGACCTAATATTATATCCGTATAAACCTGGCATATCCTAATCGAATCCCCTCTTAATGCACCACGTCGTCGAGCGTTACCTGCGAGGGATAAGTGCCGACCAGGGTGGGCAGCGACAGCACCGGCTTCTCCTGCCAGCCTTTTTCACCCAGGTGCGCCTGCAACTCTTTCTTGAAAAAGATGGGTATGTCCGAGGCCTTCCGGATAAAGAGGTGGGCGTCAGCGGGCAACCCGCCGCAATACTGCTTATGCAGGCCGATGTAATGGGTGAGCTTGGTGGCCCGGCCCTGCGGCGTATCGTTCCTGCGCATGCATAATTTGGCCAGCGCAACGATAACAGCTCCCTTATCAGCCAGCAGGTTGAGCAGGTGCTCGGGTGAGGGTTCGCCCGTGTCCATAACTTGCCTGGAGCGCCCGTCCATCACGCTCCAGTCGGTTTCACCCGGCCTGCTGATATAAAGACGCCCATATTTTATGCAGCGCGGGCCCACCACGACCGGTATACCCAGGCGGTTGCAGCCGGTGGCCAGGGCCAACTCCTCCTCGCCGCAGGCGCCCCAGGCCAGCCCGCAGGCGCCGACGCGGTTAAGAATATAATCTGCCACCACCTCGTAATTTGCCCGCAGGGGCAACGCCGCGAAGATGCTGGCTATCTTAATAGCAGCGCCCGAGATATGCGCGGCGGAAACGCCGGGACCCATATTTATAATGCCGCCCGCATCAAAATCAGGCGGGTACCTCTCATAGATCGATTTCCCTTCACTGTCTGTCTTGAGCGCAGCGGCGATAGCCGAGTCCCCGGCCAGCACGACTATGTATTTACGGCGGGCAAATTCCTCTGCAATGTCGGCGATATCATCGGCCGGCCCCGGGTAATTGGAACTGCCCACGATGGCGATGACGCCGGGGATGGTGCCCAGCACAAGGGGCGCTCCCACTTTTCTTATCTCGGTATCCATGACCGGCCCGTGGGCCACCCGCATCCGGCCCGCTTGACGGCGGTCTGCGCTTTCCTGCGGCAAGGCCTTGCTGCGGGACGCCGAAAGCTTCAGCGCAGCTTCCACGGCTACAGCAGCGGCCTTCCTGGAGTCGGGTAACAGAATGCCCTTCTGCTTCAGCAGTTCAATCAATATCTCCTCGGTATTTTTGGCTGACAGGTCTTCCAGTCCACAGGCCGCACCGGCATCAGTGGCAATAAATGCCGCACCGGCCGCCCGGGTTTCGCCAGCTATGTCTGTTAACAGGTCCCCCCCGCCGCCCATCACCACGTCCGCGATGCTGCTGCGTAAAAAAACGGGCAACATCGATAAGGTCCCGGCTATTTTAGCCACGGGGCAATAGCGTACCAGGTCATGGGCAACCGGACCTATGCCAGCCACCTCAATCCTGCCCTCCAACCCGCTGTTCCGCAGGTAATCAATCAGGCATACGCCGGCAACCGTGTCATTGCCGGCTAAAAGGACAACAGGTTTAACAGTATCGATAGCAGCCGGGCCAACTTCCGCCAGCGGGGTATCCGCTACCGACGAGGGGAACCCGAAACCGCTGATGGCCGCCAGGTCGGCAGCCTCCATCACGGCGTGGGCCAGCATCGAGGCCTGCATGGCCCTGGATTCCAAATCTAAAATAGCGGCTTCGCAGCCCGAATTGGAGGAGGCCAGCAGCAAGGCAAGCTGGTCCTCGACGTAACATAATATCCTTTCCAGGTCGACCAGCTTCACAGGCTTTATCCCCAGCACCAGCCTGATATGCGGCGCCTCGATGCCCACCTTATCGCCCGGATCGACAGAAAGTTCCCTGCCTTTTACCTCCACGATATAATCGATAACCCTGCGTGCCTGCGCCAGTGTTTTGGCCAGGCCACCGCAGCAGCTCCGCAGGGTTAGCCGCGCCTGCATGGCGGCCGCGTCTATCCCGCAGGCGCCCCTGCCGCCATTGGAGAGGTCGCATTCTCCATATGTACAGAGGTTGCACTTATCCGTGACCGGGACATAAAACGGTTTCCAGGTCTGCAGTAGCCGGTGATCCCAGTTCCTCAGTTCCAGGCTGCCGGGCAACGGCGTGTGCCCGACCGGTTCCCAGCTATCGCCGGCGCGGATAAAATCATTGGCCTCCCTTATCTGCCTCTCGTTCCTTGCCACAGCGGCCTCCTATAATTTTCCTTCGATGGCTTCCTTCAGCAACCTGCAATTATCCGGATGGCGCAGCACCAGTATATCGGCGCCGGCCAGCAGCAGGGTCATGGCCGTGATGCTTTCCCAGAGCATGCCCTGCCCGGCATCAGCCCTGGCCTGGTTGGTCTTCCAGCATTCACGGCCGAGGTCGGCGATGATAGGCATCTGCATGGCCATGTCGCCATAGATAACGCCCACCTGGCGGCTGCGCTCCATGATAGTGAAGCTGTACTCCATGCCGTAACCCAGCGCCGAGCTCAGCGGGTCAATAACAATCTTCCCGGGCGGGAGCTGCTTGAGCAGCTTGACGTTGAGCTCCTTTTCAAGGTTGATATCGATGGGTGTCTGGGCGATGATGCAGTGGCCGTGTTCCGCTACCGCGCGGGCAATCGCCTCGTAATTCTCCTTGACCGCCGGGCCCAGCAGCAGGTTATAACCTTTGCAGGCCTCAGCCACCGCTGTCAGGACCTCGACGTCCTTTTTATCGTCGCCGCAGCCGTAAACAATCAGCGGGGCATGCAATTCCCCGGCTATCATTTTCACCAGTGCGGCGGCTTCAGCCGCGGTCTTGTTGGCCCCCTGCGGGTCGGTGCCCTCCAGGTGCAGGCATACCAGGTCGGCGCCCATCTCCATACACCTTTCGGCCCATTTTAACGGGTCGTGCACAACATCCTTGAAAGGACCCGCCACACCCGCGGGCCAACCGGAGGCGGCGATATCGTCCACTTCCAGCGCTACGACGGGACGGTTGGCGGCAACGCCCTCAAAATAATGCAGCGGCAGTATGCTTTCACCGCCTATTTTTATGGCCTTCGCGCCGCTGCCAATGACTACCTCATTTATCCTGCCTGTGTACGTCTCTAATGGTGCTTTATAATCCATAATATCTACCTTTCTAAGAAAACTGCAGTTTATCCGCCAGTTCCCTGGTTACGCTAATTTCACAGCCGATATTTGCCAATTCCTCCACTCCTTTCCCGTATATTCCTGAAATGGCATCCTTAACCACTACTATCCTGAAGTCCCGCTCGCTGGCCTGGTAAATGGAGGTCCTGGGACAATTAGGGAAGTTACAGCCGGTAAAGGCCAGCGTATTAATGCTCTTTTCCCTGAGGAATTCTCCCAGTGACGTTGAATAAAAGGCGCCCCAGCGGGGCTTATAAATAACGAATTCAAACGGCGAAAGCTGCTGCATAAAACCTTTTAGAAGTCTTTCTGGATCCAATCTGAAGTCATGCGGCTTCAGTTGCTTCAAAAGCTCCGCGCCATCTGATCCCGGCCTCAGCACACTTACACCGCCCTCTATCCTTTTCCTTCTCACCATGTCAACATTTGAGCCGTCCTCGCTATATAACCTGACCACATGTACAATCGGTTTAGCGAGTTTTCGGAATAACTCCAGCAGCTTAACAATGTTCGGAATAATTGCCGTTGTTCCTTCTATTTCCAATGGGGCGCCCGGCAAGGAAAAATCGGCCTGTGCATCGATAGTTATCAGTGCCATGCTTTGATAGTCAGGCCTTGTATATTCGTCCATCAAGGTATCCTTTCCGGCTGTTACTATCCAATTCCGCGGACTAAGATTCCAGCCAGGCGTGGGAATAGAGCGTATCTCCCATTAATACCCTGGCTGTCTTAACATAATCTCTTTGATTTTCCGGCAAACCGGACACGTCAACCTGTTCACCTTCCATTATGCGGTAGATAAGCTCCCTTATATCCTTAAGTCCATTTTTGTTGAGTTCTACCAATTCCGGGTCGAGGACATCCGCGATAGCCGAATACAGGCCGCACTTTTCCAGCATCACCAGGTAGGTGCGGTTGAGGATGCCCCGCAGGTGGGCCGGCGTGCCGTTTGAGACGTTGGAAAGGCCGACCACTGACCGGACGTCCGGCAGCAGGTCCGGCAATATCCTGATAAATTCCAGCGCTTCGCGCACCTGCTTCTGGTCCGCGCTGACAGGCAGGATGATGGGGTCTACAAATATGTCCCGGTTGCTGATACCCAACCCGTTAGCATAGGCTACGGTTTCCATGATACTTTCAACACGGGCATCAACGTCGGGCGGGCAACCCAGGTCGGTGATGACTGAGATAACGGCCTGCGTGTTGAACTTGACCGCCAGCGGCATCATGAGATCTTTGCTCTCCTGTTTGCCCGAAGCAGAATTCAATATCGGCCGCGCTTTACACAGGGCAAGCCCGGCCTCCATGGCAGCCGGGTTCATGGTATCAAGCGAGATGGGCAGAGCGGTCACTTCCTGCACCGTATTGACCAGCCAGGAGCCGACCGCCCGCGGGTCCTGGCGG
>JBFYUA010000180.1:0-3569 GCA_041300305.1 Dehalococcoidia bacterium
GTGTAGAATGACAGTACGGCAAATATGCCTATAACCAGTGACGCCGCGTTGGCTAATAGATTCATTTGCGCACTGCTTCAATGCGGTGATGGCACTAATCCGGGCATGTGGTCTCAGGAAACATGGCTATTTATATATACTCTACCTGGTGACCGTATGCAAACAGGGCATTGACAGCCGCATAGCAAAGGGATACTATCATGTCTATGGTTGATGAGGCATAGTAGTCGCCTGGTTCAGAATTTGAAATGGGAAATCGCGGATGGAGGAGAATCCTATGAACAGCCACGAACGGACCACAATCGCATTAAACCTGGGGACGCCTGACCGTGTGCCGGTATTCTCCTGCACCGAGGAGCAGAACCAGATTTACGAGATACTGGGCAATAAGGATGGCGCCCTTCCTTTGAAGTTGATACGTGAAGGGGTGACGGGTGCGCTGTTCAAGCTTACATCCCCGCTGATCAACCGCATCGGCTGGATGACCAGCGAGACAGAGAAATTCATGTCCAAGAAACTCGAGGCCGACATCGCCCTGGGTTATGATTGCTCATGGCTGATGTATTCGGCCATTTTCAATTTAAAGGGCAACCGGCAGTCCACCGATATCTGGGGCAAGCTGTACGACCTGGTGGCCGACCCGGATGGAAACGTGGATACTCCCATGTACCGGGAGGGCTTGCTGACTACACCGGAACTTTGGGATGCCTGGCCTCACCCCGACCCTGACAAATTTTTTAAGATTATTTACCGTGTATTCGCCGACCTGCAGAAACGCTACGGCGATAAGATTTACCTGATGGGCAGCCTGTTCTCCGGATTGTGGGAGTCGGCCTCCCAGTCGATGGGTTTGACGGCCTTTTCCGTGATCCTGCGCCGCAACCCGGACTTTGTGCGGCGCATGGTGAAATACTATGAGGAGATTTATATGGCGACCATCCATGCCACGGCTGAAGCCGGCATGCCGGCCTTTATCTATTCCGACGACATGGGGCACAAGAGCGGTCCGCAGATGCCGCCGCGCATACTGGAAGAGTTTTTCGGCCCCAGCCTGCGCAGGATTTGCCAGGAGGCCCACAGGCGCGGCATCAAGATCATCGTCCACTCCTGCGGCAACGTGAACCTGTTGCTGGACCTTTTCGCCGATTGGGGCTTCGACGGTGTACACTCGCTGGAACCAACCGCCGGAATAGACCTGGCGGCGGTGAAACAGCGGCTGGGCAAGCGGATGTGCATTTTTGGCAACATGGACATATCACACGTCCTCAGCGAGGGTACCAGGGAGGAAGTGGAGTCGGCGGTCAAAACGATGCTGAAGGCGGCCGCCCTGGACGGAGGATTCATCATGGCAATGACCAACTCGCATAACGCGGTAAAGGTCGAGAATACCCGCTGGATGATCGAAGATACCCACCGCTACGGTGTTTATCCTATCAGATTAGCTTAGAACAGGTGAGGTGAGCGATGAACGAAAATGATGCCGTAAATGGTGTATTGAAATCGGTAGTAAGCCTTGATATCGATGGGGTGGCGGGTCAGGTAAGCGCTGCGCTGAAGGCAGGCGCCGACCCGCGTATTATCCTGAACAGTGGATTAAGCGCAGGCATGAGGGTTGTGGGGGAACGCTTCCAGTCCGGGGAATATTTCCTGACAGAGCTGTTACTGGCAGGAGAGGTGATGAAAGCGGGCCTGGTCCCGCTGGAGCCATTGCTGACCAGGACTGACATGCATGGCAAAGGCGCCGTAGTGTTGGCAACTGTCAAAGGGGATATTCATGACCTGGGCAAAAACCTGGTGGGCATGATGCTGCGCGCCTCCGGTTTTGAGGTTATCGACCTGGGCTCCAATGTTGCCGCTCAGCAGATAATTGAATCAGTGCGCAAGCATCAAGCCAAAATCGTGGCGCTTTCGTTGCTGCTCACGCCCATGGTTGTATCGCTGCGCTCCGCGGTAGAGGAAATAACCGGGGCCGGGCTTCGTCAACAGGTGAAGATCATCATCGGCGGCGCCTGCACCACGCCGGACCTTGCCAAAGAGATGGGTTGCGATGCGCACGGGGACGATGCCATGGCGGCTGTCAATCTGTGCGATAAATATATTTGAACACGGCCATCGCTTCATGGACCCGTTGGCCGGCAGGGCACCGCAATGATTGCCTGTACCCGGTTTTCGGGTTTGGCCCTGCGTTGTCTTAGCGCCGCCGCTTGAGCAAATTAAAGCTTTAGCCGTTCCAAAACCGCTTGACACATAGTTGTCCCCTCCCTGTAATAAAGTATTGTTACTGTTTTTCAAAATGGAGGTTTCAACTTGAAAATGTCACCCGGCGAGATATATGACTTGATCGAGTGCGTGGGTGAAGACGACGAGGACGAGGAAGACGGCGCCAACCCGTCCGCGTCCGCATCGGCGCGGCGGCGGGTTAAAGAGGCGGAACTGGTAGAGAGGTTCCTGGGCGATGGCAAGAAATTGGAGGTCCCGGTGGTGGCACAGCACTATTATGAGAACCTGCTGGCGCTGGCGCTTAAGGCCCATCTAACAAGCGAGAAGTGGAAGGTCGTCAGGGTGCTGGGCCTGTATAAAGACTCCAAGCCCGATTACAGCGAGATAAATACCGGGCCCGGCAAGCGTATCAACGTGCTAACCCAGGGCCGACTGCTGCTCAGGCGTGGGGACAGCCGGCTGTCGGTGCGTATCAAGTTCACCCGCCACGGAGAACGCGCCTGGATAGCCGTCGAGGGCGCGGCCGGCATAAAAACTGAGGTCAGGCAATTCGCCGCCGGCATCGACAAAGCGGTTAAAAAGCTCGCACTCTACAAGGCTCAGAAGCTCAAATACACCGGCAGCCTGGAATTCTTGCAGCCGGGCGAAAAGAAGTGGGACGACCTGTCGCTGCTTCCCGAACTCAAGGAAGAGCTGATGGCCAACACAGTGGGTTTTCTCAGGCGCAGCAGGGAATTGGCCAGCTACGGAATACCCCGCAAGCGCGGGTTGATATTGGCGGGCAGGCCCGGCACCGGCAAGACGCTCATATCCAAGGTGCTCATGAGCAACAGTCCCGGCATCACCTGCCTGGCGGCGGACCCAGCCCTGCTGGTGCACGCCCGCTACATCAGGGAACTCTATGATATAGCCGGCGACCTCAAGCCCAGCATCGTCTTTTTGGAGGACATTGACCTGATCGGCGAATGCCGCAGCGGCCCGGGCGCCCGCGGGGACGCCCTCAACGAACTGCTCGATATTCTTGATGGTGTCAGGGAGTGCAGCGAGGTGGTTACCATTGCCACCACCAACTACGCCGAGGCGCTGGACGATGCGCTCAGCCAGCGGCCATCGCGTTTCGACCGCATCATCACTATGCGCCCGCCCGGCAGGGAACTGCGCCGCGAGATCGTGCATAACCTATGCCGCAGGATACCGCTCGACCAGGCTGTCCAGGACCACGTCGTCAGTATGACGGAGGGCTATACGCCGGCGCAGGTCCAGGAGGTCATCTACGGGCTGGTGATACAGCACAAGAGTCCCTACGATATCAGGAAAGGCTACAGGTTCACCAATGAGGAGGTGGATAA
>JBFYUA010000194.1:0-2716 GCA_041300305.1 Dehalococcoidia bacterium
CATGTTTACGTCAACGGTACCGCCGCAGGCGTCTTTACGGTCAGCGACAACTTCGGCAACAACGCCATCCTCGTGATCAGTACACTCTGCCTGCTGGGGGGCACTATTCATTGGTATTCTCATGATACTGCGCCGCCGGCTAGATCAATATTAATTTCCCGGCGGAGCACATAGAATTCGCCAGCGCTTCTTTCCGGATAGTTATAACTGCCTTCGCCAGACTGGTCATTGCCGCAGAGACCTCTCGTACCTCGCAAGGAGCTCTTCGCGGTTCTGCCGCAGGTCAATTCCGGTCGGCGCGGCAGGATAAGGCTGACCGCTCATCAACCCTGTCCAGAGGATGCGATTGTAGATCGGGAAATCCATCTTGTCTGCGGAGGTGAAGTCCATCCCTTTCGTGACTTCTGCCCAGTATTCTGCGTCGTGGGTTGGCCTGGGCACGATCAGGTTGGCCGGCCTGGGAGGCAGCGGCAGTTCTGTATTGTAGAGAGCAGGTGAGGGAGCGGCGGTAAAGCTCCACTTGCTTGGCGTCATGTTGAAGACATCAGCCATGGGTCTCCCGAGTGCATCGTTCAGGTTCATCGGCGGGAGGCCCAGCACCATTTCTATGGTGCGCAAAAAGTCGATGGTGTTGTACTGCGTGGATACCAGCGCACCCTGCTTTACATAAGCACCAACTATAAATGCGGGGCTGCGATGCGAATCGACGTGATCAGGCCCGTCCTGGGCGTCGTCTTCAATGACAAAGATAAGCGTGTTGTCGGCGTACTTGCTGCCTGCGACCTTTTCAATCAGCAGGCCCACTGCATAATCGTTGTCAGCCTGTTGCAGCTCAGGGGTATTTACACCGTCAATCGCGGTGGCAAAATTCCCGGTGTGATCGTTCATCAGGCGGACCAGGCTTAAATGAGGAAGGTCCTCTCCGCCATTCACGTACTTGGTGTCGAACTCACGCTCCCACTCCTTGAAACGCCAATAGTCCGGGTATGTGGGGTCCCAGCCGCGGAAGTACGGATCAGTATACGGGATGAGGGAAACCTCGGTTGGGTAAGCCGTCACCGTGTTGGTTGAGGCCGGATCGTGAGCGAGAGAAAGGCTGTAGATTGAGGCCGGGGGGAAGTTATAGCGGGTCCCATCAATCGAAAACCCATAGTTCCTCACGGTGAGATTTGCGCGCAACGCGGCGTCCCACAAAAAGCCGGTGTTGATTTCATTGTCAGGTCCATCCGGCGCAGCCGTATCGGTCTGGCCAGGTAGCACATCCGGATCGTCCGATGTCAGGGGATTGGCGCCCTGACGCTCGGCGACGCCCGGGAGGGCAACGTTCACGCTGCGGTTTAAACCACCCTGGTCGAGGCTGAGGCCGCGCCCCGCGTAAGTCACCGTGTATTGGCTTTCTATCATGTTTTGGGCCTGGGCCGAAGTGGACCATGCCCAGCCATCATAGCTGACTTCAGCGGTGCACATAAAGTTATCCAGCGTGACGAAGGTCCGGGCCAGCGAATGCGCATTGGGTGTGAGCGCCTTGCCGAATTCAGCCAGAGAAGGGTCGCCATTGCCGATCTCCAGGTCGCCTAAAATCTGATCGTAGGTCCGGTTTTCCCTGATGATAAATATCACGTGCTTGACGCCCTGGCGTACAGCGTCCATGACTGCCTCGTCACCTGGACTGACGGTGCTTGAGAAACGGTTGTTCGCGGCTACCTGCGCGGTGAGAGTAAGGAGTTGCGCCTCATCGGGTACAGGGAAGCTCTGCAGGCCGGCTTTAATCAACTGGGGATTATATGCATTACTGGCATAGCCGCTTTTGTGTGTCGGCGGGCCGTAGCTATAATACATGGTCGGGTTTGCACCTGTCGGCGACTTGGCATTCACTACGTACACATATTTGCCATCGCCGCTAAAACTCACGGAGGTCGGGTACCAGCCGGTCGGAATGAGTCCAACTACTTTGGAACCCCTGTTGCCCGCACCCAGCGCAATGACCGACACGGCATTCAGATTGCCGTCCGTCACGTAGAGCGACTTTTCATCCGGGGATAGCGCCACGCTGTTGGGGTTCGCCCCTTTGTACTTCTCCAGTGCGGCAGGCAGGACTGACCCGCGCGGCAGCACCGGGACCGTTTCGAGGACCGTGTTCCTGGCGGTGTCGATAACAGCTACGGTATCCGCCTGGTCATTGACAATGTACAGCAGGGTCTGGGCGGCGTTGAGCGTCATCTTGTTCGGCTGGCCTATTACCGGGATGCGTGCCGTTATTAGCGGTTTTCCGCCCAGGTCCACTACGACGATCTCGCGGTCGCGCAGGCTTGATACGTACGCAGTGGTGCCCGCTCCGGTCCCTTTGATAACCACCCAAAACGGGTATTCCCCGCCCGGTACGCCCACTTTGGACGGGTCGTTCTTGCCGGGGCGTAGGTCGAGCTCCACTCCACCGGACCATTTGCCCAGCCCCCCGGTAAACACCGTGATCGAATCGTTATAATAATTCGCCACCGCCAGCGTCAGGCCATCCTGCGAGATCGCCACACCGGCGGCCATAGGCTTGACAGCTACCATCTCGTTGACCGGGATCTGTTCGCCGGTAGGCGGCTGCACAACAAGGCCGTTGCCCGCGGGATGGTTCAAGGCCAGCTCTGCGGCATGCTGCCAGGACCCGGTGGCGTCCAGTGTATAGACGTGGACGTTGTCCCCGCCGGCCTTCGCCGGGTTGAAG
>JBFYUA010000227.1:0-2913 GCA_041300305.1 Dehalococcoidia bacterium
CTTTGGCGCCCTTGGCAAAAGAATCTTGCAGCGCCTTCTTAAAATCACCCGTAGTAGGGAGTATGAATTGTTGTATGCGTATATAGGCAAGGTCACCGCGCATCTCAGCTTTGACCGAGTCTACCCTGATATCACCACGGACCACGGACACCTCGAAAGGCTCCTTGTCCCCCGTCCTGAAAAGGGAGAGCACCACTTTCGTCCCTGCCTTGCCGCGGATTTTCTGTGAAGCTTCATCAGTATTTAACTGTTCGGTAGAGGCGCCATCAATTTTAAGTATCATGTCGCCCGATTTGATGCCGGCTTTTTCAGCGGGTGAACCCGGCATAGGGGCAATTATCACGATCTGTTTGTCCTTTTTACCAATGTAGGCCCCGATGCCCTGGTAGAGGCCCGTAAGCTCTATCATGGTGGACTGGTAAGATTGCGGCGAATAATATTCGGTATAGGGGTCCCCCACGGCATCAACCATGCCGCGGATGGCGCCCTGGGCCATCTTCTCCGGGTCGAGTTTTCCCTTCTCAACGTAATTCGCCTGGATCTTCTGCCAGGCTTCGCTCAGTTCGAGGAACTGGGGAGGAAGGTCCTGAAGGGTTTCCTGGTCGGCCCTGCCGGGCATAAATTTGGTGTCGCAACCCGCCATGGGTCCAACCATCAATATCACCGCTATTGACAGCGCCACGCCCAGTAATAAATTAGTTTTCACACTCATTGACTCAACTCCGGTTTTGGATTTTGCCTGAAAATTGAATATAAACCTATTAATTGTAATCCCTTTGCAGCAGATATCAAAGGATTGAGCCAAGCAGGCCTGTAAGCCGATTTCTGTGCCCCCGCTTTCGCGGGGCGGTGACCATCCATCTATCTGTGTTGTTACCAGCACAGTACTGCGACCAACCCGGGGTCGGCCCAGGCACGCCATATCCCCCTATTAGGTCTTGCTCCGGGTGGGGTTTGCACGGCCGGCCGGTCACCCGGCCGCCGGTGAGCCCTTACCTCACCATTTCACCCTTACCCCTCTCGCGAAGGGCGGTATGTTTCTGTTGCACTCTCCGTAGGGTCACCCCTCCTGGGCGTTACCCAGCACCCTGCCTGGCGGAGTTCGGACTTTCCTCTACGATTTTCTAAACCGCAGCGGTCACCCGGCCTGCTTGGCCCATCTACTCTACAACTTGTCTGCAGACAAATCAAATATGTTAGCTGAGGTACAGTATGCGGCCGCAGTTGTCGCACAAAACGATGGCATTGCCCCTCACGTGGTGCATTTCGCTTATCGACAGGGTCACCCTACAACCCAGGCACCTGCCCTGCTCGACCTTTACCACCGCCTGCGCTTTCCTGGCCCGGATGCCCTCATAAATTGACAGCGTGTCACGGTCCACCGAGCCCGCAATCTCCGTGCGTTTATTTTCTAAGGCAGTTAGCTCGAGCCGCAATTTATCCGCCTGCTCCTGCAGTCCGACTTTCTCAGCCTGCCAAGCTGCCCCGGCGCTCTTGTGGATATCGTTCAGCTTCCTTCCAGCAACTTTGCCGGCCTCAATTTTCTCCATCAATTCCAGCAGCGTATCATCCTTCCTGGAAAGGTTGGCTTTGAGCATGTTAGCTTCCTGCTCGTATCCCTGCAGCTCCTTGGGGTTGTTTATCTTGCCGCCGTACAGCTTGCCGGTTATCTGCTTGATCTGGACACGCAACGGCTCAGCCTCAGCGTCGAGTTCCTTGTACTGTTTTTCCAGGCCGGCAAGCTCCTTTTCGGCCGCCGCCAGGTCGATGCCGGCCTGCTCAAAGGCCTCATTGTGGTTGATCCGCGCATCCACTTCGCCGAACTGCTTGCGGCCGGCTTGAATAAGCTGCTCTACCTGCTGCAATTCAAAAACACGTTTGGCAAGGCCCATTGCAGGGCATTTTACGATAGACTGCTGCTTATGTCAAAGCTCACCGGTTAGTGCGGATAGTCCAGCAGCACAACCTGCGTGGCAGCGGGGATACTGGTCCTGGTCACTATCAGCTTGGGCTGAGCGACCAGTTCCTTGAGTCCCATCTCCTTGAGGAACCGCTCCGGGAATTCGAGGTCAGCCTTCTCGTTGGCTGTTTTATAATGCATGGGTATCACGTAGCCGGGGTTGAGGTTGCGCACCAGGTCGGCGGCCGCGGTGGCCCCGATGGTGGAATGCCCGCCCACCGGTACAAAAAGCACATTTATGGCCCCCAGGTCTCCCGTCACTTCGGGGGTAAGCGCATGCCCCAGGTCGCCCAGGTGGCACAGGACCAGGCCTTCCATCTCGATTACATAGATCGTATTCTTGCCGGATTTTTTACCCTGCGTGTCGTCATGAAAAGAAGGGGCGCCGGTGACGAAAGTGTCCTTTATTTCATATTCGCCGGGCCCTTTGATGGCGCGGTAACCCTCCTGCAAGGTATCGAGGAAGGCATGCCCGGGGTGTGCGTGGCTGATGGTCACCATGTCAGCCTGAACCTTGCCTATAGAGTAGCCGGTCGATTCAGGGCAGGGGTCGGTTAGAACGGTCGCCTCTTTGCCCTTGAGGCGGAAACAGGAATGGCCGAGCCAGGTAATTTCCATTTTGATATCCTCACTATTTGCCGGTTATAAGGCCGGGGTCCTAATTGTAACAACACAATCGGAAAACATCAAAAGGACATCCAGAGAAAGGGCCTTGCCCATATCTGTTTGTGCTATAATCCCGACGTGAATATACTGGGCATTGAGACGTCCTGCGACGAGACATCCGTAGCTATTGTCAGGGACGGCAGAGAAATCCTGGCAAATGTCATCGCCTCGCAGGTGGAGGTGCACGCCAGGTACGGCGGCATCGTCCCCGAAGTCGCCTCCCGCCAGCACCTGCTGACCATGGCGCCCGTCGCTGAAAAGGCGCTGCGGGACGCGGGCACAGGGCT
>JBFYUA010000230.1:0-10966 GCA_041300305.1 Dehalococcoidia bacterium
CACAGGAGCCCGGCGGCACTCCTCTGGGCACTAAAATACGCTCGGTGCTCAAGGTCAAGCGCGATTTCACCATCAGCCCGCTGAGCGAGCTGTTCCTCTTCGCCGCCTGCCGCAGCCAGCTTATACAGGATGTAATAGGCCCGGCCCTGCAGGCCGGCCGAGTGGTGGTGTGCGACCGTTTCTCTGATTCCACCACTGTTTACCAGGGTTCCGGCAGGGGCCTTGATTTATCCCTTGTAAATTCTGTCAACGCCTTGGCCACGGGCGGGTTAAAGCCGGATGTTACAATATTGCTGGACGTCCTGCCCGAACAGGGACTGCAGCGCAAAAGGAAGACCCAGCGGGACCGCTTCGATTCCGAGGAGATGTCCTTCCACCGCAGGATACGGGAAGGCTACCTCAACCTGGCCGCCGGAGAGCCCGCCCGCTGGCTGGTACTGCAAGCTGGACTGCCCATCGGCAAGCTCAGCCAGCTGGCCTGGGAACATATCCACCCGCTGATAAAGCCATGACCGACCGTCCCAACCATGATGAAGAATCGGCCCTTTACCGGGAGGGATACCGCCGCATCGCAGGGTTTGACGAAGCCGGCCGGGGAGCGCTGGCCGGCCCGGTGGTGGCAGCAGCGGTGGTGCTGCCCCGGAAGCCGGATTTCGACTGGATTCCCATGGTGCGCGACAGCAAGCTGCTGAGCGAAAAAACGCGTGAGCTGATTTTCAGCCGGATGCGGGATTGCGGCATCGAAACCGGCATCGGCATAGTGCCGCCACAGATCATCGACAATATCAATATCCTCCAAGCCACTAAAAAAGCCATGCTGTCAGCTTTGCAGGCCCTTGCCCGGGCGCCGGATTACCTGCTCATTGACGCGCTGGTCCTGCCGGGCACACGCATACAGCAAAAGGGCATCATCAAGGGCGACCGCACGGTGCTCAGCATAGCCTGCGCGTCCATAGCCGCCAAGGTGACCCGTGACCGTATTATGCTGGAGCTCGACTTGACCTATCCTCAGTACGGGTTTTGTAACCACAAGGGCTACGGGACGGCCCGCCATATTGATTGCCTGCGCAGCCACGGCGCCTGCCAGGCCCACCGCCTGACCTTTGCCCCCGTGCGTGAACTAGCGAGGCTGATATGAAAAAACAGGAATCAGGAAAATTGGGCGAACAAATAGCCCGTTCCGAACTGAAGAAAAAAGGCTACCGGATTATCGAGACCAACTACCGCTGCCGCCAGGGGGAAATCGACATCGTGGCCCACCAGGGCAATAGCCTGGTTTTCATCGAGGTCCGCACCAGGACCGGCAAAGCTTTCGGCTCACCCGAGGAATCGGTCACGGCGCTGAAGAAACAGCACCTGGCCGCCACGGCCATGGAATATTTGAGCAGCCACCACGGCCTGCCGGAAAACTGGCGCATCGATTTCGTGGCCGTCGAGCTTGACCCGCTCACCAATAAGGCCACGCGCGTCGAGATAATAGAAGACGCGCTGGGTTAGCGGCAGCAGCCCTATTCTTCCAGCGCTTCCATGGCTATGCAGCTATGGGCCAATGAGCTACCGGCTTTTAAGGCAATAGCAACAAATATCGCCTCGGCGATCTCCTCTTCGCTGGCGCCGGCCTTTTTGGCGCCCTTGACGTGGCCTTCAATGCAGTAGGGGCACTGGGTAATGTGCCCGCAGGCCACCGCGATAAGCTCCTTGGTCTTTTTATCCAGGCTGCCGTCTACAAATACTTTGGCGTCGATATCGAGGAAGGCCTTCAACAATTCCGGCTTGAGCGCATATAGTTTGGCCACCTTCTCGATGTCTTTTTTCCCGTAATACTGATCTTTCACCTGTTCCTCCGATTATTTTTTTTACCCTAGAAACGCACCTCCGGGTGCGCCCGAAAGAAAGAGCGGACGGGCCTAAAGGCCCATCCCTACATTTGGGCCCGCGTTTCACCCGTTGTAGGGGCGTTCCTTCAGGTGCGCCCGATAGCGCGGGCGGGTTTGAAAACCCGCCCCTACTATACCTTCAGGCGTGTACGCTGCATTATCTCCAGCTTGGCGCCCTGCGGCAGGTCATCGAAATAGGCGCAATAACCGGCGACCCGCACCACCAGCCCCGGGTACTTGCCCGGGTGCCGGTAGGCGTCCTCCAGCATCACAGGGTCAAGCACGTTGACCTGGACCTCCATCCCGCCCTTTTCAAAAAATCCCCTCACCAGGGCTGACAGTATAGCGATGCCCAGACCACCGTCAAGCGTGGCCGGGTCGAAGCGCAGGTTCAGCGCATAGCCATTAGGAGACAAACGCGGCTCGATACGGGCCGCTGAATTGAGCAGTGCAGTCGGCCCCAGCCGGTCCCTGCCGTTGCCGGCCCCGATGCTGGCGGCAAAAGGCTCCCCTGCCTTCCGCCCGCCGGGCAGCGCGCCCACCAGGCCGCCGAAAGCTACATGGCAGGTCACCGAATAGAAACCGGGGACATAGTTGCCGCCACGCGTATTTTTATATCTCCCCAATGCCCGGTAGAAGATCTCCGCCGTCTTCCCGGCGTAGCCGTCGGGCAACTCATTATCATTCCCGTACTTGGGAGCGGAGACAAGCTCCGCCCTCAATTCAGGATAAGAGCGGAAGTCATCCTTAAGCGCCTTTAATACCTGGCCCATGCTGTATTTCCTTTTGCGGAAGACCAGCTCATGCAGCGCGGCCAGCGAGTCGGCCACGTCGGCGACCCCCACTCCCTGCACGCCGCTGGAATTATATAAAGCACCGCCTGCAGTGACGTCCCTGCCCGATTCTATGCAGCCGTCCACCAGCATGGACGAAAAAGCCGTGGGATGGTAATCGCGGTTGCCTTTCTCCAATACCTGGATATCCGCCACCAGCCGTCCGGCTATGAAATTTACCTGTGCAGTAAATGCTTCAATAACATCGTCAATGGAACGGAACCCGGCGGGGTCACCGGTAAGAGCGCCCTGCCGGAATAGGCTACCGTAGCGCCTCCCGCGGTTGAGCGCCAGCTCCAGGCAGATGGGCAGGTTTACCAGCGCGGCATCCGTTGAGAGGAAGCTCCTGCCCGGCAGCGCCAGTTCCACGCATCCCACCACCGCGTAATCCCTGGCTTCCTCCTCGGGATACCCGTTAGCAACCAGGGAGCTAATGGAGGCTTCATCATTGAAAAGCGCCGGCACGCCGTTCCCCTTCCTGGCCGCTTCGACTACGCGGTCAAGGTAGTGGCCGGGGGAGCCTTTGTGCACGCGTGCCTGGTAGTTGGGGTCGCGCAAACCGGACTCCTCCATGACGTCCAGCATGATATAGGTCAGGTCGTTGGTGGCGTCCGCTCCTTCTTTATCCATGCCGCCGATGATGCCCGCCTGCACCACCAGGTAGCCACCGTGGTACTGGCTCACCGCCTCGGAAAGCAGGAATACATGCTCCGCGGCCTTGGCCGAAAAACAGAGCAGCAGTTCCCGGGCCTTATCCGGCGTTATGCGGCCGTTTTCCAGGTCACTTTTGTAATACGGATACAGGTACTGGTCCATCCGGCCGAAGGAAACCGCCGAATTTATCCCCTCCAGGCAGACTGCCATGTGGGTCAGCCAGAGGGACTGCAATGCTTCGTGCAGGGTCCCGGCCGGGTTGAGCGGCACGCGGCGGCAGATGCGGGATATCTCCAGCAGTTCAGCGCGCCTTTCTTCATCATGTTCTTCCCCGGCCAGCTTTTCAGCTTCGGCAGCGACGCGGCTGGCATAGTCCAGCAAACCCTCACAGACGATCCGGGCCGCTTCATACAGGCCTCCCTCTTTCCCGGACATTGAGTCCAGGTAGCCCCGCACTCCCAGCCTGAGCATCTTCTCATAGTTGGGCAGGAAGTGCCCGATGCCGCCGGCCTCGTTTATCAGGTAAAAGGTGGCCTTCAGCTGTTCGCCGGCGTATTTAAGGAATTTGCCAATATGCGGATAAAATGCGCGGAAGGGCATGTTCCTGAAAAGCCAGAAGGGGATGATATCGAAAAGCAGCTTCAGCCGGTCACTCCAGGGCATCAGCAGGGGGGTCGTCTTCCTTTTATCTATCCAGGGCAGTTCCGTGCCCATGAAAACGCCGCTCAGTTCGGGCTGCATCAAAGCCGATATGCGGTAAGAGCCCATATTGCCCGCTATCAGCTCAGCAGGGTAAACCCTCACGGACTTGTTCCGCAGGATGTGCCTGGTAGCCATGGCCTTGCGGATTATCACAGGCCGGGACGGGTCATCGTGATGGCGGTAATAGTCCGTGACCAGGTAGGCCCTCTCCGGGCAGAGATGAACCCGGCTGCCCAGCAACTCTTTTTTTATACTTTGAAAGCGGCCGGTGCGCGTAGCCAGATCAACAACCATAATCTATATCTCCCACAGGATAAACCGGGCATCACCAGCATTAAGCAGAGCTGAGCCCGCCTTTGCACTGTCATTGCGAACCCGAAGGGCGCGGCAATCTGTCCCCAATGAGCAGATTGCTTCGTCGCTACGCTCCTCGCAATGACGTTTTTGTTCAGACCTTATGCCTCCAGGCTGAAGGGCGGGTATTTATCGGTGACCAGGAGCAGGGCATAGGCCATCACCCTGAACCCCCAGCGCATAACGCCTACCACGAAATCGAACATCCCTTTGGGATAAATACCGGTGAACAGGATGGCAAACCAGGCGATGATGGTAACTACCAGTACGGCAATGCCCAGGCAGGCCAGCACGATCACGTGCGGTATGGCCAGGAACCACTTCACCAGCGGCAGCCAGCGGTTCAGGCCGGCAGCATCGGGATAGGACAATTCCAGGTGCACCGACTGCTCCTCATCGGTGGACGGGTACACGTCTGTCAGCAGGTACATAAAGGCGTTCACCCGGTACGTGAAACCGGCAAAATTCAGGTTCCAGTCGTACCACCATTTCGGGTACTTCCTCCTGAAGAGTATCATCAGCACCAGCGGAAGAACAATCAGACCAAGTCCTGCCGCGGAGTCTACACCGTCTTTGCCGGAGTACTGGACAGCGTTATCCATCAGCAAACCAAGGATAATTAAAATGGGGATTGCCACGAAGACACGGAAAAAAGTGGTTAGCCTGTTAAGTTTTCGCTCCGGATAATCCACGGTCAGCGCGGCGGGGTAACCTGTAGCCATCTCGTCACCTCCTGATATTTATTTCAAGGCAATTATAGGTCAACCCTGCAGCACGTTTCAAAATCCAAGCAGTAAACAGGTCAACTCACGACCTTTGATTCTTTGAGCTTGTTTATTTCCGCGTCGCTTTTCCCCAGTATCTCTTTGAGCAGCCAGAGGTTGTCCTCCCCTGAAGCGTGCGTGTAGCCGGGTTGTCCAACCTGGTAGCCGGAAGCCTTCACCGGGGAGCCCATCAGGGTCAGTTTGCCGACATCGGGTTGGTCCACTTCGTTGAACAGGTTGCGCGCCCTCGTATGCGGGTGGTCGACGGCCTGCTTGATATCGTGGACGGCTGCCACCGGGGCGCCCGCGGCCAGTAGCCGTTCGACAACCACTTCGGTCGGCAACTGCATGGCCCATTCTTCGATGATATTTTTCAGCTCGGGTTCATGGTCGTTCCTGGTAAACAGGTCCTTGAACCGCTCATCCTTGCAAAGATCAGGCATGCCCATGCCGTTGCAGAGGTCCCGGAAAGGCCCGTCGCCCGCGCAGATGATCATGACGTAGGAATCCTTGGTTCTGAAGGTATCGAAGGGAGCGATGAAGGGAAAGCGGTTACCGGTGCGCGTAGCCACCTTGCCGGTGGTCGTGTAATCGACGAATTTGGACTCCAGCAAGTTGATACCGACGTCATACATTGAGATATCCAGGTGCGTCCCCTTGCCCGTCAACTGGCGCGCGTACAGGGCGGCGCAGATGGAAAAGGCGGCGCAGAAGGCCGTGCTGATATCCACGATAAGCGTACCCGCGCGCAGGGGCGGCCGGTCGGGGTAACCGGTCACGCTCATAAGGCCGGTCATGGCCTGGATGGTGGCATCGTAGCCCGGCAGGGACGACAGCGGCCCGGTCTGCCCGTAAGCAGATATGGAACACATGATCAGCCGCTCGTTGACTTGCCTGAGGGCATCGTAATCGATACCCAACCGCTTAACAGTCCCCGGCGTATAGTTCTCCAAAAAGACGTCGCTGGCTTTGACCAGGTCCTTGAAAATAGCTACGCCTTCCGGCTTTTTCAGATCGATGGTCACAGATTTTTTGCAGTTGTTGGCGGCGGCAAAGGACACCGAGAACGACCCCTTATAGGGCGGGTAATAGCGCGCGTCGTCCACCTTGACCGGCGACTCTATTTTGATGACCTCCGCCCCGACCTGGGAAAGGAACTGGGAACAGGCAGGCCCGGCGACCGTAGTGGTGAAATCGATGACCCTTACTCCATCCAGCATCATATTCAGCATACCAACCTCCTGATATTTATATCAGTGCAATTATAGTTTAGTTAAAAGCGGAAGTTCAAAGGAAGTAATGTTAGAGGAGACCTGCCCGATACGCCTGCAAAGACAACGTGATCCCGGGATCCACCTTTGCATAGTTATTTTTAAACGCCACACCCGGCACCGGGTATAAATACATGCCCGCGACCGGCGCTTCCAGGATAAGCGGGATGATCCATTTCAAGTTTTTTCGCATATCTCAATAATACCGGTTAAAGCCTTTTATCACAAAATCACCGGCTTCCTGATGGTAGCCGCCGGAGTAACCGGGCGTTAAAAGAGATTTTTGACTCGAAAGCTACCCGTACTTATAATTCTATCTACTGTACCCGTTAAAAATATGTCAGAGATATCCCGCCGTGATTTCCTGCGCAGCGCCGTATTGGGACTGGGAGCGATTGCAGCCGCCCGGTTCCTCAGCGCCTGCGTTCCTCCTCAAAATACAACTCTGCCGCCTGCTCCACTATCAACACCGGTTTCAACTACGCCGCAAAAGCCGGGGACTGAACCTGCGGCTACCTCATACCCCGATCTTGTAGTAGTTAAGGGCGGCGAACCCGGGGCCATGGTGCGCAAGGCTTTAGATATGCTGGGCGGCATGGGCCGTTTCGTCAAGAAAGGCGATAACGTCATTATCAAGCCCAATATCGGCCCTTCCGTCCGGACCTACGAATACGCGGCCACTACCAACCCATGGGTGATCGCTGCCGTTGCCAGGCTCTGCTTTGAAGCGGGCGCCGGCAGGGTACGTGTTATGGACAGGCCCTTCGGGGGAACCGCGGAGGATGGCTATGCCCGCAGCGGCATCAAGGCCCTTGTCGAAGAGGCCGGCGGGGATATGGAGGTCATGTCACGCTTCAAATTCGTTGCAACGGATATCCCCAACGGCAAAGACATTAAAAAATGGGACATCTATGAAGATATTTTAAAAGCCGATGTGCTGATAAATATCCCCATCGCCAAGCAGCATAGCGCGTCGCGGCTCACCCTGGGCATGAAAAACCTGATGGGCGCTATCACTAATGCCCAGATGTTTCACATCAATTTGCACCAGCGCATCGCCGACCTGGCCAGCCGGGTCAGGCCGGCCCTAACTATCATCGATGCCGTCCGCATCCTGACGGCCAACGGGCCGACCGGCGGCAACCTCAAAGACGTTAGAAAGCTTGATACGCTGATAGCAGGGACCGACATCGTAGCTGTTGACAGCTACGCGACGTCGCTTTTCGGTTTGAAGCCCGAAGACGTGCCGCATATCAAGATCGCCGCTGCCATGGGACTGGGAAGCAGCGACCTGGACAGCCTGACTATAAAGGAAGCCAGTGGCGCCGGCTAAGCCGCAGGGCAAAGGCGGCTGGGACTCACGAAGCTGGCTGCGCCTGCGCAGCGCGGTGCAGATCCTGGCCTTCCTCAGTTTTATCGTACTTTTCCTGAGCTCATCACGGACGCTGATGGGCCTCGACCCGCTGGCCATGCTGGCCAACCTTATCTCCAGCCACAGGTTCGGGCAATTGTCTTTATTGGCGCTCGTTACCATAGCGCTGGCGCTGGCGCTGGGCCGCGCATGGTGCGGCTGGCTCTGTCCGCTGGGCACAGTGCTCGACTGGTTTTCCCTTAATAAATGGCGCCCAAAGCACAAGCCGCCGGCCGACGGCTGGAGATCGGTTAAATATGTGCTCCTGGTGGCGATAATAGCAGCCTCCGTCTTCTCCAACCTGACTTTACTAATACTCGACCCGCTCACAATCATGGTGCGCACCTGTGCCGTGAGCATATGGCCCGCCCTCGATTTTATAGTCAGCGCCGCTGAATCAGCCCTGTACAACATTCCATCTTTGCAGGAACCCCTGGGGCATTTCGACGGCCTGATCCGTCCGCTGCTGCTGCCCACGGACCCGCTTTATTACCGCGACGGGTGGCTTTTCGCGGCGTTATTCGCCGCGATTATACTGCTCAACCTGGCAGCCGAGAGGTTCTGGTGCCGCTATATCTGCCCGCTGGGCGCTTTTTACGGCCTGCTGAGCAAAATCAGCATGGTGCGCCGCAGGGTCAACGGAAGCTGCATCAAGTGTAAGCTCTGCGAGGACGCCTGCCCCACAGGCACTATAAGCAGAGATAAGGATTGCGCCAGCGACCCGGGCGAGTGCGTAATGTGTCTGAAGTGCATGGATTCCTGCCCCCGCTCAACCAGCGATTTCGGCCTGGTATCGTCTGCCGCAGGGTTCAACAGCTACGACCCGGGCAAACGCCAACTATTCCTGGGCCTGGGCGCAGCCGCTATGCTGGCTGTGCTCTTCCGGCTCAACCCGCTGGCCGCCAGGCCAAAACAGCCTCCCATCCGTCCACCGGGAGCTAGCGAAAACGATATGGAGGCCAGGTGCATACGCTGCGGGGAGTGTATCAAAGCCTGCCCAACGGCCGCCATCCAGCCTTCACGTGTGAAAGAGGGCAGCGAGTCTTTCTGGTCTCCGGTCATTGTACCGCGCACAGGCTTTTGCCAGTATTCCTGCAATGCCTGCGGCCAGGCCTGCCCGGTGGCCGCCATCCCGCCGCTGCCGCTGGCCGAGAAGAGGGTCACTGTCATAGGCCGGGCCCTTATCGACCGCAGCCGCTGCCTGCCCTGGGCCCAGAATACACCGTGCATAGTCTGCGAGGAGATGTGCCCGGTGCCGCACAAGGCAATTATATTAAGTGATGTAGAAGCAAAAACGGCGGATGGCGCGCAGATAAAGCTGCAACGCCCCACGGTCGTGCCCGGCCGCTGCATAGGCTGCGGCTTATGCGAATATAAATGCCCGGTCAGCGGGGAGTCTGCCATACGCGTCGAGGCCTGGGCGCCCGGTCAACGGCTTTGACTAAGAACAGTATTTGTGTTAGAAAGTAGCTGCTGGACATGATTTAGCAGCCACGAATGATTGAATTAAACAGGAAGTGATATATGTTTCGCAGTTTCGGAATTTGGGAGCTTTTACTCGTACTCTTGATAGTCCTGCTGGTCTTCGGGGCGGCCAGGCTGCCGCAGGTCGGCGAATCGCTGGGTAAGGCCATACGCGGTTTCCGCAAAGGCTTCACCGCTGACGATGATAAAAAGAAGGAGCAGCTCAACGCCAGCCAGTCCGGCGACACTGAAACTGCAGACGGGAAAGATAAAGGCGGCCCCGGTACACCGGCCTGAAGGCTATTATTCTCTGACGGGTTTGATTTAACCTTATGGACTTCCTGGGAATGGGCGCCCCCGAGTTAATACTGGTACTGCTGCTGGCCTTCGTCATATTCGGGCCCAAGCGCATCATAGAGATGAGCCGCGACGCCGGCAGGGTCCTGCGCAGCTTATCCCGGGACGCCGCGCAGATACGGAGGCAGCTTGAAGATGAGCTTTCCACGGACAAAACTGGCAGGCCCGCCGGCGCGGATAAATCAACCCCCACGGACTCAACGACGACCCTGTGAGTAATATGGCCGCTGACGAAAAGACGGGACTGTTTTCCCACCTCACAGAACTGCGCCGCCGGCTGATTATCTGCCTGGCCGCTTTGGCCATCGGAATAATCACCGCTTTTGCCTTCGCCGACCAGCTCTTCCGCATCCTCATCCTGCCCGCCGGGGACATTAACCTGATATTTGTGGAAGTGACCGAGATGCTGGGCGCCTACATGCAGGTCTGCCTGGTCGGAGGCATCATACTGGCCATGCCCGCGCTGGCCTATGAGCTGATCATCTTTATTGCCCCCGCCCTCACCCCCACCGAGAAAAGGTATGTATGGATTGCCCTGCCCTTTATATTAATTATGTTTGCCGGGGGCGTGCTGTTCGGCTACTTCGTGCTCATCCCGCCCGCCATGCAGTTCCTGCTCGGCCTGGGTTCAGGGATTGCCACGCCCCAGATACGCATCGGAAATTATATCTCACTGGTGGCCAGGCTGCTGCTGGCCATCGGCCTGGTTTTCGAGCTCCCGGTGATAACCACCTTCCTGGCCAGGCTGGGCATAATATCCTCGCGCCAACTGCTGGCACAGTGGAAATGGGGGGTCATCTGCGCTTTCATACTGGGAGCGCTGATAACCCCCACCATCGACCCGGTCAACCAGACACTGGTGGCGCTGCCGCTGATAATGCTGTATTTGTTGAGCATCCTGTTGGCCCGGCTGTTTGAAAAACGCAAAATCACAAGATTGGAGGTAACGACATGACAACAGTCTCTCCCGCCTGGTATCCGGCCATTAACGCCCGGCGCTCGAGGCGGGCCTATGACAGAAGCAAAACAATAGGCACTGAAGTAAAGAAAAAACTTCACGATTTATGCAGCGGCTTCAGGCCTTTCAGCAGTGTGCGCGTGGAATTTATTTCCGAACCGCCGGACGATGTCTTCGCCAACGCCCTGGGGTTCTACGGTAATATCAAGGGGGCGCCGGCCTTTTTGGCCTTCATCGGCGATATGTCCGACCCCAACGCTCAGGAGAAAATGGGCTACAGCGGCGAGGCAGCCGTGCTCGAGGCGACTTCACTCGGACTGG
>JBFYUA010000236.1:0-10365 GCA_041300305.1 Dehalococcoidia bacterium
GTATCATAGCCGCCGGGAAGAGGCAGAAGATGACGCGCACACCGGTCACCAGGCTCTCCGGCTGGACACCCTCGCGGACGAATCCGGAAAGGGCCAATGCAAAACCCACAATAGGAGGCCCAACCGAGTAGGCGATTTTTTGCCCGGCCGACCACATGCCTGAAAAAATACCCTCCCGCCTCAGTCCCGACTGCATCTGGTCGTACTCCACCGTATCCGGCAGCATGGAGAAGGGAAAAAGCTGGAAGCTGGAGAAGCCTACACCGGCCAGGAAGATCTGTACGTAGAAAAGCCACAACATATCTGCGCCGGTGAAAAAGAGCGAGCCCATCATCAGGGTGAAAAGGGCCAGGCCGATATAGTAGGACTTTATCTTGCCCAGGCGCTTGCCCACAGCCAACCAGATGGGAATAAATATCACACCTGTTATCATAAAGATGGGAAAAGCGATATTCATGGCCGTCTCGGGCAGGGCCATGGCATATTTCACGTAATAGATGAAGCCGGCCATCATCACGCCTATGGCCAGTGCCTGCAGGAAGTAGCTGGACATCAACATCATAAAAGGATAGTTTTTCGCTGTAATCTTGATCTGCTCTTTCATGGGAGGCATTTCTTTATGCGGCGGCAGCGACGGGGCATTGCGCGTGCCGATAAAGCACCACAGGCAGGAGACGACGATGGCTATGCCGAAGATGATGCCCATATTGCGGAAACCCGCGGCGCCGCCCCCGCCGGCAGTAACTATCACCATAGTCAAACCGCCGGCCAGCAGGGCGCCGATAGAGGCGAAGGACATACGGAAGGACGTGATGGACAGGCGTTCGTTATAATCATCGGACATCTCCGGCACCATGCTGGCGTAGGGCACATTGACTACCGTAAAGGCCGTGCAGCCCAGGGCAAAGAGCAGCGACACCTGCAAGGCGTTGGCGAACTCAGTCTGGGAACCCGGGGCGATAAAAAGGACGAAGAAACACAGCCCGAAGGGCACCGCGCCGTAGAGCAGGTACACCCTTCTGCGCCCAAAGCGGGAGCGGGTTACATCGGAGATGGCCCCCATGATGGGGTCGGAGATAACATCCCACAATTTAGGAAAGAGCAGCATGGTGCCCGCCAGGGCGGGATTGACACTGAGCACATTGGTGAGGAAGAACAAAAGATACATCCCCGTCGTGACGATGAAGAGGTTGTTGCCGATGTCGCCGATGCCGTAGCTAAATTTGATGCCCAGGGGAAGCTTCTTCCCCCGGTTGTCCGCCGTATTACTTACATTCCCCATATCCTGCCTCCATATATTTAAATTACAGTCCCCTGAGAAATTCCGGCCGCAGCAGCGCCGGATCCTTCTTTGCCAATATCGTATCAAGTTGCCTGAGCATCTTCAACTTATCGTCAGGCAGAGTTCCGCGGATGGCGAAGTAGTTGGAAGCGTGCATCGAGCTGAAAAAACAGTTGGAAAAAGAGGAATTCTCTACCATGTAGCGCAGTTCCCGCAGTGAATCAAAGGGGGTTATCAGCTCAAAATCGCCCTTCTCCCATTCCTGGTAGAGCGGTGTGCCCGGTATCAGCGTCAGTGTCAGCGCACCGGCGTAATCGGGGTCCATCCCGGTCAGTATACGTGCGCACTCTTCAGCATGCCGTTTACTGCCTTTCACGCCGCCCAATCCTAAAATCACCGTGACCGAAAGCAGTATGCCGGCCGCCTTGACCTTGAGGGCGGCCTCGATCATCTCACTGTGCGTGGCGCCCTTCTTGATACGCGCCAGTACCTCATCGTCGCCGCTCTCCACGCCCATGTAAAGGATGCCCAATTTAAGGTCCTTGAGCGCCCTGAGTTCGTCCACGCTGCGCCTCAGGATATCCTGCGGTGTGGCATAGCTGGCGATGCGTTCCAGGCCGGGGAATCTCTGATTGAGGTATTGAAGGGCTTCCACCAGCTTTGCATAGGGATAAACCAGCGCGTCCCCGTCCTGCAAAAATAGCTTGCGGCCGTCCCAGCGCCTCAAAATGAGGTACACGATGTCGGGTTGTCCCTGCACCCCCACGCCGTGGGCCATATACAGGGCCATGGCGTCTATTTCCTGCTTGACCTCCTCCAGGCCGCGGATGCCCAGGCTCGTGAAAGAGTAGGCGCAGAAGCCGCAGGTATTGTTGGAGCATCCCGACGTAAGCGGCAGGTAATAGCTGGCGTGCTCGCTGGGGGGCCTTAAAATCTCGGGCCTTACAAATGGCATCTGTTATTCCTTATTCCGTTTAATGCAGCTTTGCCACATAGCTACCGGGCGGTACCTGCAGGGAACGTGCTACCGGCCCGCACTTGGCCTTAAGGCAGAAAAAAACGCGGCCTCGGGCAGGCAATTCCTCAAGTGTCTCATAATAGCCCATACCCTTGGCAAAGATAAAGCCGGCCCCTTCAAAGGCGCTCTTAAATTCATCAGATGCCAGGTCAAAAAGCACGCCCGGGGTGGCGGTGCCGGTCGTCATCCATTCCCCCACTTCACTTTCCCTGCCGGCTTTGCGAATGTCCGCGATGGTGATATCGTTCTGGACGGGCCTTTCCTTGATAACATAAACCGTCCGTGCGAATTTTCGCATCAGGTTGAGCAGGGGCATATCGAAGAACACTTCCCCGGCGTTATCGGCCAGGTAGAGTATGAATTTAGCTTTTTTGACCTTGCTTTCCAGCAGGCCCGAGTCATCGATGGCAAAACTCAGTTTTATCTTCCTTATTTCGCTCTTGACCTCTTCAATGGGCCTGAAGAAATCGATAGCGTTCCCCAGCGCAGCCAGCCTCAAATATGAGACAAAGCCTTCATTGTAGCCGTCTTTCACCAGTTCAAACAGTTTCCGTGCCTCAGCTATCTCGATGTCCTTGGTTGAGCGGTAGGGGTCGGGGTTGGCTGTGACCTGTTTGATAACGTCATGCATGGGGGTGGTCACCTGGATGGATACTACACCCGGCTTCAGGCCCCGGTTAAGTATCTTCTCGGCCTTTTGCCTGGCCTCTTTCCTGAGGGCAAGATCATCGGTGGCCAGGACGCAGGCCTGGTCGGCCATATTTGAAAGGCAGTCACGGCATTCAGTGGATATTCTCATTTTCCAAATAACAACAGCGGGCGCACTTGAAAGTACGCCCCTACGTCTATCATCGACGCGGCGTACGGGTCTTACTGTAGGGGCGGGTTTTCAAACCCGCCCGGGCTTAAAATGTCTAATTATCGCCTGCCCGTCCTGAGTATCAGTATCAACGTAATTATCACCAGCAGTGTCCCCAGGCCTATCACACCCCAGACCCAGAGTGGCGTCTCCGGGTCACCCGGCAGGGGCGCCGGCGACTCTGGCGCAGATTCTGTTCTGAAGCTGAAGGTAGCGCTCCAGTCGCTGGGTATGGGCTGCCCGTTGACCTCGACCGCGCGTACGCGCCAGAAATAGTTGGTATCGTAGTCCAGTGTCCCGTCGTATTCATACCCGGTCGATGAAGTGTTGGCCTGTTTTAAAACCTGTTTAAATTCAGAATCCCTGGAGAGCACAAATTCATAGCGCGTGGCCTCCTTCCAGGGGGACCAAGAGAATAAGGCCGGCCTGACCCGGCAACTCGCGCAGCCGTTATCGGGCGCCAAAAGCTGCACGCCGTAGTAAGGGGTATTTACGATGAACCCGGGCTTCACGCTGAAGCTGCGCACCTCCGACCATGGGCTTACGGCTATCTGACCCGTAGCGGAACGGTACGACCGCACCCGCCAGAAATATGTCGCGCCCGCCTCCGGCAGCGCCGCCGGTGACAGCCAGATGCCGGGGTTGGTCATATTAACATCATCCATCGTAGCCAGTATCCTGCCTGCGGCGCCTGTTACCGCCGCGATGCTGGTTGCATTAGATATGGCGGGGTTGATTCTCAAGGTAAAAGCAACATCCTTGGCCACCTGCAATTCATACACCGTTGACAGGCACAGCTGCTCCCAGGAGAGATCGATCTGCTGGTTGCGTCCCGTAACCGGGTCGGCGCCCACCAGCGCCTTATCCGCCGGGGTGCGCAGCGCAGGGCCCTTCTTGGCCAGGCAATCCGTATATGCCCAGAGCATGCCCTGGTTCAACGGTGGGTTATAACCGGGGGCTTGCAGATAACGGCCGGGGAGAACGGACGACCAGGCGGCAATAAAGTCCGCTATAGTACCACTGAAACTTATATTAACTCCGTCCAGGCTGAAACCGGACTCGTTATCAATGGCGTAGAGCGTTGTGTTGGTGTTGGGCGAGCAGCATCCACAGGCCTTCAGGGAACTGGGCTCCAGTGTGAAACGGACACCGCTTGTAGACGGGGGCTGGAACACATCCAGGCAGTCCCAATAGACACCTGGCTTGGGCATACCGTTGCGCGGTTCCAGCGTACGGCAGACCGCACTGTTTGAAACAGCCGCACCGAAGTGATTTGTGGTGATATTATCGTGGGCGGCATACAAGGCGGGTTGCCCGTTTCCCGTGAATGCCATAACGATGCCGAAAAAGCCCCGCTGGTGCGGCGGGTTTGGCCCGATAGCAGGAGTTGCCCAATCAGCGCCGGTGGCGCCGTTAGATACATCCATCATATCGTTATCGGTCCAGCGCGTGAAAACCGGTGCGGTATTACGGTAAACCGTGCCGGTCACGTTGTCGCCCACCGCGGCATAGATAAAACGGTTCTTTTCGAAATCGCTATCAAATATAGCATGCACCATGCCTTTAACCGGGATATTATCGCGGTAGGTCTGGAAATTGGCGCCGCTATCCGCCGAATAGGCTATGGGCGTACCCTCGAATGTAGAAATCAAGTTCGCTCCCACCAGTACCTTCCCGTTTCTTGCCGTGATAGTATGGGGTATAACACCCGTATAAGCGCCGGGCAGGTTGGTGGACCAGGCGGTCCCCGTATAAACCAGCTTTTGCACCATACCTCTTATGCCCGCAACATAAATAACCCTGCTTGAATCAAAAGTGAAATCCTCAACCGGGTATCTCGGTATAACCGCTGCCCAGTAATCACCATAATCCGGTGACCAGGCCATCACCCCGCCTGTTCCAGATAACGATGTCGGCTCAAAGCGCGCCGCCCAGGCAACTACTCCGCCATCCGAAGAGTCTGTACAGGACGAGACAGTCCGCAATATCGGCAAATCGGTCTGAGGTATGCTGCAACAAATGGACGTCGTATGAGTGAAAACCCGCTCCCAGTAGGTCCCAATTGGTGCCAACGCCGGCAAGGGCGCGGCCACCCCCGGGCTTATGGTTGACCGCCAGACACTGTCAAACTCGTTGCACCCCACACCCACGTTTCTGTGCACCGACGCCAGATAAAGGGTTGTGCAGTCGGCCGAGACAGCAACATCGTTGAACCAGTCGACAGTGGTGTCTATCAGGGAAAGCTGGTTCCAGGTGTCCCCATTATTGCGGCTGATGGAGAAAGCCGATTCGTCGTTGGGAATGAGCGTAGAAATCCAGGGGCTTGGTTTCCCACCTGGTATGACAATGTCGGATGAATTCCACCAGGTAGTATTGTCGCCGATTATACCGGACCCGGTGGCGGCGTAAGCCAGCGAACCGTTGGGACTCCAGGCAACAAGTGCGGCACCGATACCTGTAAGATTGTCGCTGCAAATGGTCAGGTTTTCGCTGCCGCAGTTACCCTGGTTGGCTGCCCCTGTAGGCGGCTTCATCGATGGTATTATGCATGACCCGGCACAGGTACAGGGCGTATCCATTAAGAGTGTGGGTACAATTGCATTACAGGGGGAACCGTTGGCAAACCCGGCCAGCATCTTGCCCGAGGCATATGTACCAAAAAACGCGATGCTGTACGCCTGTTTGGTTACATCCCTTGTAATATAAAGCGCTGCCGGTACAGTATCATCGATACGAAAAATACCGGTTATATTCTCTGTTATCGCCATAGCGGGGGAATACAGGCTTACGAAAGCCCTTCTCAACGACGGCGACATACCGCTGTAATCCGAGGGCAGGCTTAAATCGGCTACGGCAAGGCTGCTGTACGAAGGGGACAGGTTATCCGATGTCGAAATCTCGATGCCCGTACCGGGAAAAACGTATGATAAAATCGAGTTTCCGCTGATGTCCCGCAGGCCGACGTTATAACTGGTCTGATTGTCGTCGGCATAAACCAGTACCACTGAATTATCACCTGCGTATAACGGTGAAAATTTTACGGCGAAATAATCAATAAACAATTCAGGCGGCGCCTGCTGTGCCCATGACCCAAACCCACTCCCCTTCCTGATAAAAAGCCTGCCGTCTCCCTTGCTGCTGCGGGTACCGAACATGAAATCACGACCGTTGCCATAATCCGGTGAGATATCGATAGTGCTTATGGCTTCGTCCGCAACAAAGATAACCGGGACATCCGCATTACTCCAACTCGCCCCTTTGTCCTGCGTTACCCACAATTGCCGGGGCCCGGTGACGTTATCCCCCACACTGACAGCCCAAATTTTAGAGTCATCCGGGGCCATAACGACGTTATAAACGTGGTAATTTACCACCCAACCCAAACTGCGGCTCAATTGCAGATAAGACGTTAACGACCAAGATATTCCGCCGTTCACAGTAAAGTAAAGTACACCAAGGGAACCAGGGGTATTACTATTGGCAATTGTCCTGTTATCCACAGTAACGGCGGCTATCAGCGTCTTACCGTCATTTCCAACCGCCAGGTCACGGATCTCGCTGCCGGTCGGGTCGGTGAGGAAAGCACCGGTATATGTATTGAGGATATCATTCCTGCCGGGTTCGGAATTCGGCGTACTAACCGTCTCCCAGCGCATAATGCCCGCATCGGCCCGAACAGGCAGGGGACTCAACAGAGCGACAGGCGCCAGCATAGCGGCAATAACAACCGCCGACAGGCAGGGCAATAACGCGTTAAACCGCTTTATCTTCATGTAAAACGAGCAATATAGTATGTAGTATAGAAACGAAACGTGTATTATGATAGCATACGGTGTCATTTTATGCAGGGAATATTAAGGGAATATTAAGTTTGATGCCGGACGAAATTGCCAGGCTCAAAGAGCTTGGAAAAGATGAACCCGTGGCCTCCTTCCTGGGCTTGAAGCTGCTGGAGCTTTCCCCCGGGTACGCCAGGGTATCGATGCCCATGAAGCCTGAATATATAAACTTCAACGGCATGATATTCGGCGGCATAGTCTCGGCTGTGGCCGACCAGGCCTTTGCCTATGCCACCAACTCGGTCATCAACCCCAACGTGGCTTCGCAGTTCAATATCCATTTTATCGCCGCCGCGGGTGAGAAGGACGAACTCACCGCCGAATGCCGGGTGCTGAAAAGCGGCAAACGCGTGTGCGTCTCCGAGATCAGGGTCACCAACCAGGCCGGCAAGCTTGTCGCAACGGCGACCGGCACCACCATACCGCTGGTTTAGCGCTCACTGGCGGGTTTGCATAGTTCAACGGTAAGGTCTTATTATTTATGCGGATAGCGGTCAGATTGCTACGCAGCGCCCGCGATGAAGTGCGGGTAGGGGCGTACCTTCAGGTGCGCCCGGTGCGGGCGGGTTTAAAAACCCGCCCCTACAATATGGCTAATTATGAGAAAGGTTAAAATCCTCTTCACTGACATACACAAGCCGGAATACCACGACAAGAACCCGTTCCGTGAAGGCTTCGAATGGGGCAAGAAGGTGGTGCTCGACCTGTGCGTGGAAGTCGATCTCGACGAGATGTTCAATATTTATATTGAAAATCCGGAGGCAAGGGTGCGCAACGGCAGGGTGATAAAATTCAGCGAATTCGCCATGGAATACCTGGAGCAGGAACAATGCAAACAGGCCCCGGAGCACTGCAACACTGAAAGCAACGAAACTACAGCACTGAATAAAAAATAACGAGGAGGACGCGGCCCGATGGAAGATTTTGAAAAGCTCGGTGTATTTTATATCGGCAGGGAGTACGACCTTCCCGCCAAGAAACAGGGGCAAAACCTCATCCTTTACGATTCCCGGGACATGGTCACCCACGGCGTTTGCGTGGGCATGACGGGCAGCGGCAAGACCGGCCTCTGTATCACCATCCTCGAGGAAGCAGCCATCGACGGCATACCTGCCATCATCATCGACCCCAAGGGCGACCTGCCCAACATGCTTTTGACCTTCCCTCAACTTAGGGCGGAGGACTTTGCGCCCTGGATCAACGAGGATGACGCCCGCCGCAAAGGCCTCTCCCCGCAGGATTTCGCAGCTAAACAGGCTGAGCTCTGGAAAACCGGCCTTGCCTCCTGGGGCGAGAGCGGTGACCGCATCGCCAGTCTCAGGCAGGCAGCCGACTTCGTTATCTATACCCCGGGCAGCACGGCGGGCATACCCGTCTCCATCCTGAAATCCTTTGCCGCGCCCCCTCCCGCGCTCATGGAGGATAGTGAACTTCTCAGGGACAGGATAAATTCTACGGTGACCAGCCTGCTGGGACTGGTGGGCAAGGACGCCGACCCCATCAGGAGCAAGGAGCATATACTGATCTCCACTATCCTGGACAGCGCCTGGAAGCAGGGCATCGACCTCGACCTGCCGGCCCTCATCCAGCAGATACAAACACCTCCCGTCAGTAAAATCGGCGTGATCGACCTGGATTCCTTCTATCCGGCCAAGGACCGCTTTGAACTGGCCATGCTGATAAACAACCTGCTGGCCGCGCCCGGCTTCAGTGCATGGATGGAGGGGGAAGCGCTGGATATCGGCCAGATACTTTACAGCCCGTCGGGAAAACCCAGGCACGCCATTTTCTCCATCGCCCACCTGGGGGATGCCGAGCGCATGTTCTTCGTGTCGCTGCTGCTCAACCAGGTGCTGGCCTGGATGCGCCAGCAGCCGGGCACCACCAGCCTCAGGGCCATGCTCTACATGGACGAGATATTCGGCTATTTTCCGCCCGTGGCCAACCCGCCTTCCAAGCTACCGCTGCTCACCCTGCTCAAGCAGGCGCGCGCCTTCGGCCTGGGCATATTGCTGGCCACGCAGAACCCGGTCGACCTTGATTACAAGGGGCTTTCCAATTGCGGCACCTGGCTGCTGGGACGCCTGCAGACCGAGCGCGATAAGGCGCGGGTGCTGGAAGGATTAGAGGGCGCCGCGTCCACGCAGGGTCAGAAATTCGACCGCCAGGCCATGGAGCGGACACTGGCGGGACTGGGCAGCCGCATCTTCCTGATGAACAACGTCCACGAGGATGCCCCGGTGGTATTTGAGACCCGCTGGGCCATGTCATATTTAAGAGGGCCCCTCACCCGCAACCAGATCAAAGTGCTGATGGACCCCGTCAAGGCCCAGATGCCGAAACCGGCCGCGCCGGCGGCGGCTTCATACGTACCGCCCGCGGCAGCACAGCAACCCGCAGCAGCCACACAGGCAGCACAGGCCGCACCGGCTCAAACCAAAGCATCAGGGCAACCTATTCTCCCGCCGGAAGTACAGCAATACTTTGTGCCGGCCAGGGGCGGCCAGGGCAACCTGCTCTATAAGCCGGCCGTGCTGGGCTCGGCGCAGGTCCGTTTCATGGATAGCAAGACCGGCATCGATACGCAGGAAGATGCAGTGGTTATTACGGACATAACCGACGATGTGGTGCCGGTTAACTGGGACAACGCCAGGGACGCCGGTTTCAGCATCTCCGACCTTGAGAAGTCAGGACGCGGCCCGGCGCAGTTCAGCCCCCTGCCCCCTGTGGCCGGCAAGGCACGCAGCTACGACCAGTGGGGCAGGGACCTGGCCACCTGGCTCTACGGCAACCGCAAATATGAGCTGTTGAAAAGCCCTACCTACAAGCAGTTCTCCAAACCGGGCGAATCCGAGCGCGACTTCCGTATCAGGCTGGCCCAGAACGTCCGCGAGCAGCGCGACGAACTGACGGCGAACCTGCGGAAGAAATACCAGGCCAAAATGGCTTCCCTTGAAGAGCAAGTGCGCAAGGCGCAGCAGGCAGTGGACCGCGAGGCCGAGCAACATAAGCAGCAGACGATGCAGACAGTGATCTCCGTCGGGTCAACCCTGCTGGGCGCTTTCCTGGGCGGCAAGGGAGGCCTAACTGCCGGCACAGTGGGACGCGCCACCACGGCAGCCAAGAGCGCCGGGCGCATAATGCAGCAGAAAGAGGATGTCGACCGGGCTAAAGACACTGTGTCAGCCCACCAGCAAAGACTGGCTGAAATAGAAGCCGAGTTCAAGGCGGAGACCGACCAGCTTGCGGCCAAAGGCGACCCGGCTATTGAACAGCTCGACAAGATCTCCATCAGGCCGGCCAAGAAAGATATACAGGTGCGCTTCGTGGGACTGGCCTGGCTGCCTTACCATGCAGACTCTACGCC
>JBFYUA010000001.1:0-6750 GCA_041300305.1 Dehalococcoidia bacterium
GGCCCGCCGGCCATTTTCTCCGGCCTAGGCAGCTCGACGGCTGGCTTCTGCGCTATCCATGCCTTGTAGGCGTCGGACTGTGCCTGCGTTATCCTGCTGTCTGTGACCAGCTTATCGAGCATCCCTGCGGATTTTGCTGAATCTAAGAAGGGGAACCCCGGTACACCGGCCGGTTTCGCGGCCTGCCAGGCCTTGTAGGCATTTGCCTGTTCCTGGGTCAATTTGCCATCCCTGACCCACGCGGCAAACATATCGTTGGCGCGTGCCTGCTGTTCTTCCAGCATGACCTGTTTGAAGGCATCTTCCAGCCTGGTTTTATCGATGTTGAGCTTGACCGCTACTTTCTCCAGCATATCGCTCCCCATGGGAGGGCCGAAACCACGGCCGGGGGGTGGCCCCACGTGCGGCCCGGGCGGCAGCCCGAACGGCGCCGTTGTGCCGGTATTCGCGCTATCAGCATTGACGGCAGTCATAATGCCGGTTATCAGCAGAACCACTGCCAGCATCCCGGCAACCAGTCCTAAGATCTTTTTCCACATATAAATCCTCCTTTGAGTGGAATTGCTGAGGGATACCCTGTCCCCTCAGTTATATTCAGGATACACCCTGATTATTAGTAAATTATTTGTAAACTGCCGGGCCCTTGAGAAAAGCCGGTCTTTACCTGAGAAAGCCCAGCGTATACTCAAGTGAAAGTATGCCGATGGATGCTGCCACGGTCAGCGCCGTCACTACCAGACCCACCCTGCTGAATTCCCACCATCCCACCTTCACTCCCCTGCTGTAGGCCTGTTCCACCACGATTATATTGGCCACGGCGCCGATGATAGTGGCGTTGCCTCCCAGCGTGGAGCCGGCCGCCAGTGAAATCCACAGCACGTCCCCGGGCAGATTCTTGATTATCGGGATGACCAGCATGGTCAGCGGCACGTTGCTGACTACCTGGGAGACTAATACGCTGAAAACCTGCATCGGTGCGATGCCGGCAACGCCGTTTTGAACGTTCAAACTGTTCATGAATACGTCCAGCACGCCTGCCTGTTGAGCGCCGCCGATAACAATGAAAAGTCCGCAGAAAAAAAGCAGCAGAGACCAATCAACAGACTGAATCAACCGGGACGGCCGTATGCCGCTGAAGAGCACGGCCGCCACACCGCCAGCCATGGCCACAATAGAAACTGTGACCCCGGCAATACCGCTGATAAACAGGCCTGCCATGGTCAGGGCGAAGATGGGCAGCGTGAAAGCCAGCAACCTGTTTCGCGCCGCCGCGGTGGGCTGACCGGACATTACCGAGAGAGTCTGGTGCTGGAGTTTTTCCGCCTGGAAACCCCCCTTCATCTGCTTGCGGTAAAAGACCAGGACAGTGATGAACAGTATAACCGTACAAACAACAGCTACCGGTAATAGATAGAGTAAAAAGCGCGTGAATGGGATACCTGAAGTGACGCCGATAAGCATATTTTGCGGATTGCCGATCTGGGTGGCAACGGAGCCGATATTGGCGGCCATCGCCTCCGTTACCAGGTATGGAACCGGGTCTCTATCCAGTAAACGGCAGGCTGCCACCACCACCGGTGTGAAAAGCAGCACCACCACGTCATTGACCATGAAAGCCGAACCGAGAGCCGTGACCAGCGTAACAGCCAGCAGCAATTGCCAGGGCTTGCCCGCCAGGGCGATACTCCTGGCAGCCAGCAGGTTGAAAAAATCGGCCTGCTGCAGCGCCGCCATCAGCAGCATCATACCCAGGAGCAGTATGATAGTGTGGAAATCGATAGCTGCGATGGCCTGGTTGAAGCTGAGCACACCGCACAGCACCATCAGTAGCGCGCCGGTCAGCGCCGCGGCAGGACGGTCAATGTTGATATGCGGCAGCCGCGTAAAGCTGATGCCCAGATAGGTGAGGATAAGAATTACAGCCGCTGTAAGCATAATAACCGGTCCCGGAAACGGTATTGTACAATAAACACACCCATCGACGGTAAACTGGCTGACGGGTTAAGAATACTGCCTGCACCAAATTGACGTCCCGATTCAATCGGTGATACATTATGCAACGTCATTCCCGAGCTTAAATACCGTTTAATAAAGGGGGTACCAGATGATATCGTTTAGCCCTTCTGAAGAACAGAAGATGGTGGTCAACACGGTCAAACAGTTCGCCACGGACGTCATGCGCAAGAAGTTCCGTGAATGCGATGAGGCCGGCGAAATCACGTCGGATATTGTAGATACCGCCTGGGAACTGGGCCTGGCCGTAAGCTGTATACCCGAAGATCAGGGCGGCGCAGGCTGGGAGCATTCGGCAGTCACCGGCGCACTGCTGGCCGAAGAACTGGCCTGGGGCGACCTGGCCATGGCCATGCACATATTATCGCCGCAACTGGCTATTTTACCGATAGTCGAAATGGGCACGGACGAGCAGAAGAAAAAATATTTACCCGCACTCTGCGGCGGCAAATTTACCGCTGCCACAGCGGCTTACATCGAACCGCGCTATAACTTCGATGCGGCCGACTTCGCCACCACAGCCAGGAAAAACGGCGGCTACGTATTGAACGGCGCCAAGTGCCTGGCGCCGCTGGCCTCCAATGCTGCTTTCACGCTGGTTTACGCCAAAGACGGCAAAGAAAACCAGGGTTTTATCGTCGAAAAGGGCACTAAAGGCCTGGAAGTGGGACCCAAAGAGAAGAATATGGGCATACGGGCGCTGGAAACATATGGATTGGCGCTCAAAGACTGCCATATACCGGCGGGCAACCGGCTGGGAGGGGAGAAGGGCTGCAGCTTCAGCCGCCTGGCCAACCTCTCCTGTGTGGCGCTGGCTGCCATGGCAGTTGGCGTAGCGCGCGGCGCGCTGGAATTTTCACGGGACTATGCCCGCGACCGCCATACTTTCGGAGAGCCCATAGGTTCGCGGCAGGCCATCGCCTTCATGCTGGCCGATATGGCCATCGAGATCGACGCCGCCCGCCTGATGAACTGGGAGGCGGCCTGGAAACTGGACCGCAAGGAAGATGCCACCCGCGAGGCCAACCTGGCCAAGATGTACTCCGATACCATGGTCATGATGTGCACCGACTATGCCGTCCAGATCATGGGCGGCCACGGCTATGTGCGGGACAACCCGGTCGAGCTGTGGTTCCGCAACGGCCGCGGCTTCACCACCTTCAACGGTATGGCCATCGTATAAAGGAGGAATGCAGAGATGATTGATTTTGAGCTTTCACCGCAGGAAAAGGCCGCCGTAGAGAAGGCGCACGAGTTCGCTGAGAAATATTTCCGGCCGGTAAGCCGTTACTATGATGAGCAGGAGCACGAAGAGCCGCAGGAGCTCATCGACCTGATGTGGTCAAAACGCTCCGAGGGCGGGCTGATGGGGCTGGGCATCGACGGCGCGCTGCGCACCGAGGAGCTCTGCTGGGGCGACGCCGGCCTTTCGCTGGCCATGCCCGGACCGGGCCTGGGCGGCGCTGCCGTATTCGCCGCCGGAACCAAAGAGCAGTGGGGCAAATTCCTGGCGCGTTTCAACGAGGGCAAGCCCAAGTGGGGCGCCATGGCCATGACCGAGTCCGGCTGCGGCTCCGATACGGCCGCCATTACCGCCACAGCGGTGCGCGACGGCGATGACTGGATACTCAACGGCGAAAAGATTTTCGTTACATTCGGCCACAGGGCACTTGACCTCTCCGAGGGCATCGTCGTGGTCTGGGCGTCGATTGACAAGTCGGCCGGGCGCGCCGGTATGAAATCTTTTGTCGTCGAGGCCGGCACGCCGGGCTGCAGGGTGGAAAAGCTGGAGAAGAAGCTGGGCATCCGCGCCAGTGATACTGCCACCATTGTATTTGAGAATTGCCGCATCCCATTCGGCAACATACTGGGCAAGGCCGAGGTTAAGAGCAAGACCGAGGGATTCAAAGGCGCTATGGCCACCTTCGATGCCACGCGTCCCATCGTGGCCGCCATGGCCCTGGGTGTGATGCGCGCGGCGCTGGATATGCTGCGCGACGTGCTGGAGAAGGAGGGTGTCAAGACACGTTACAATACCCCGCGTAACCGGCAGACCGCACTTGAGCGGGACTTCATGGAGATGGAGGCCAACTACAAGGCCGCCCGGCTGCTGACCATACGCGCCGTCTGGCTGATGCAAAACGGGCTTCCTAACGCCCTGGAGTCTTCGATGGCCAAGGCCAAGGCCGGGCGCGCCGCTACGCTTATTACACAAAGGGCCGTGGAATTGATGGGGCCGCTGGGCTACTCCCGCGAGTACCTCTTCGAGAAATTCATGCGTGATGCCAAGATAAACGACATCTTCGAGGGGACCGGGCAGATCAACACGCTTATCGTGGCCAGGCGCGTGCTCGACTTCACCCGCGACCAGCTTAAATAGCCGTCATCAAATATCGGAAAAAAACTTGCGCCAGACCTGGCCGGCGGTGAAGGGCCCGCCGTGCCCGGCATAGATTATCTTGGGGTTCTTATCCAGTATGAGCTGTATGCTCTTGAGGAGCTGTTCCCTGTCCTGGCAAAAATAGGGGAACCCCGGTGAGTGCTTGCGCAGCAGGCCGCCGAAAATCATGTCCCCCTGCAGGGCACATCCGCCGGCCAGCAGCACCGTAACACAGCCGGCAGTGTGACCGGGCGTGGGGATGACCTTCCCGTCGATACCAAAACCGGCCAGGTCAAGTTCACCGTCAATCAAAATGTCGGGCTCCATGCCCTGCCTCCCGGGCGTCTTAATCATGCCTGAAATAGCCTCCATAACCTTGCCTGTAACTCCAACCGGGTAGAGGGGCGGGTTGACCCCCGTCCTCAATGCCCCTGCGTCTTCCTTGTGGATGGCCACCGGCGCCCCGGTCTTCTCCTTAAGGAAGGCCGCGCTGCCGTAATGGTCATGGTGGCCATGCGTGATGAGGATAAGCGATACATCGCCGGGCTTGATGCCATGCTCCTGCATCTTATCCAGTATCTTCTCTCCAAATCCCGGAAAGCCTGTATCTATAATGATAGTCCGCTCGCCGCGGACAATGTACGCGTTTACGAAAGATGACTTGACCGAGAAAACCTCCTGCCGCATACCTGTCATTTTACCCTCCTGAAAAGAAAACAGCTTATTTTAACCCGGCGCCGGCCCTGACAAGGCCCTGCACTCATTCAGATGCCCGGCCGCCGTTACCATTTTAATCCTATTTTGGCGTCAATAGTTCAAACCCGCTCTCTTTATCCGGCAGGCGGGCCACACCGGCGCCCAGTATCTCGTAAAGTATTACCTCTCCCACCAGCCAGGTCTTAACGCCCATGCGCAGGCAGCCCGTGATGGTCCTGCCGGCCCTCCCCAGGGCGGCGTGGATATGCAGCATGGGTTTGCCGTTCCTGTCCGGCGCCAGCACCCCAACACCGACCACCTCGTGAACGCCATCGACCGGGATAAGCATGGGATCAATAGGAAGTTCCTTGTTCCGGCGCGGACCTGAGACGATCTCCCCGCTGCCGATCCCGCCCACCAGTATGGCCTGCCCCACCGATATTTTATGCTCAGCGGCAAACTTTTCGATACAACCCGGCATTTCGTCATCATCTTCCAGCCTGATAACGAATATGCGTCCTATTTTGCCTTCGCTGTATTTCATTTTCCCTCTCCTTTACCGGAAGGACTATTCACGCAAACCTGCTACCATGTTAATGGAACTGCCCCGGCGGGGCAACCTTAGCACCTTGTTATCCGCATCCCTTTATCTTAAAATACAACCGCAATAAGGTTAAGGCCGGGTATGGACACACTGATAAATATCCTTGATTACGTCTCGTTGTGCATAGGAGTGGTGGGCATCTTTATCGTGCTCTGGGGAGTTATCCTCGGTTTCATCGAGTTTCTCCGCGCGCAGGCCGATTTGTTCAGTAAAGAAAAGAAGCCGGTGCCCCTCGAAAAGATACGCATCGACCTCGGCCGCTACCTGCTCCTCGGCCTGGAATTCCTCATCGCCGCCGATATTATCCGCACCATCGTAAAACCCAGTTTGGAAGAAGTCATCGTGCTGGTTGCCATCGTCGCCATCCGGACCGTGATCAGCTATTTTTTGAATAAAGAGATAGAACGACTTGGTCACGGCAAGTGAAATCATTAACAAAACGTGTATGATCATGCACATTTTATGTAAAAAGGAGGCCTGTAAATGAAAATAACCGAGATCGAGCTTTTCCACGTCCATATCCCGCTCAAGCACACTTTCTGGCCGACCTGGATACCGGGCTACCCCCAGACGCATAACCGCTTCACCCTTATCAGGCTGGGCACCGACGAGGGCATCGAGGGTTGGTCTGCCGGCATTGCCCTCGGTGAAGAGAGACAGGGCCTGGGCGACCTGCTGGGCGGGTATATAATCGGCTCAGACCCCATGGATATCGACCGTATACAGAGCCTGCTCAAGCAGGCCGGCTTCCTGGGCTGGCTCAACTACTGGATAGAGCCCGCCTGCTGGGACATTATCGGCAAGGCCAAAGGCAAGCCGGTCTATGAACTGCTGGGAGGAGAGGCCAGGCCAATTGAGGCTTACTGCTCATTCGGTGAACTGCACGAACCCGCGCAGCGCATAGAGGAAGTTCTGGCTATGAAGGAACGCGGCTTCAAGGTTTTCAAGCTGCGGGCCAAGGCTAAAGAGTTCAAGGACGATGTCAGGCTGATCGAGGAGGTCAGGAAGGGTGTGGGCGACGGCCCGGTGCTGGGCGTGGACGCCAACCAGGGATGGC
>JBFYUA010000005.1:0-5204 GCA_041300305.1 Dehalococcoidia bacterium
TCCATGCAGACCTCAACGGCCTGCTGGCGCCTCTGACCCAATATTATTTCGTTGCGAAGGCCAATGGTGGGGCGCATGGCAGTGTAGAGGGCAGCGAGTGCACCTTCACTACCGGTGCGACACCTCCGTCGGTATCCACCGGCGGCGCTACCAATGTGCAAGACCATACGGCTACGCTGAACGGCGACCTGCATTCGCTGGGCACAGCTACCTCGGATAACGTATCATTCCAATGGGGCGCCAGTCCCGGCGTATATAGCAACCAGACCACGCCCCGGGTGAAGGCCACTCCCGGGGATTTCAATGACGGCATAGCCGGTTTACTTGAAAATACCACCTACTACTACAGGGCTATGGCCAGCGGCGGTGCTCACGGCACCGGCTACGGGACTGAGTACGCCTTCACCACCAGCGCTGACCCACCGGAAGTGACAACCAATGCGGCCACGCACATGACCACGGATACTGCCTGGCTGAACGGCAACCTGATCGACCTGGGCACGGCCACTACGGATAGCGTGTCATTTGTGTACGGCACTACACCGAAAGGCCCTTACCCATACTCCACGTCACCCCGGCTGATGACAGAGGCGGTGCCTTTCTATGAAGGTATAACCGGCTTAACTCCCTTCACCACCTATTATTTCAAGGCGAGGGCTGACGGCGGCATCTTTGGTACCAGCTACGGGGCTGAGGATAACTTCACCACCAACCATCTGCCTCCCGTGATATGGACCGGGGGCGCCGGCGACATCATGACCAACGCCGCCACTTTGAACGGTAGCCTCTATCTGATGGGCAGCGCCACCACGGTGAACGTATCGTTTGAGTACGGCACAACGAGTGGCGCCTATACTAAATCTACGACGCCGCAGCCGATGACAGAACCAGAAGCCTTCCAGGCGGACCTGACCGGCTTGGAATCTGCCACCCCCTATTATTACCGGGCCAGGGGCGTTGGCGACAACGGCATCGGCTATGGCGCCGAGCAGGTCTTTACCACCGGTTCCTTCCCGCCGGCGGTAACCACCGATTCCGCTACCAATATAGCTGCCGCCTCAACCACCCTGAACGGCAACCTGCATTTTCTGGGCAGTGCCACTACCGTGAACGTGTCATATGAGTGGGGCGCCACACACAAAGGCCCTTACCCTAACTCAACAACGCCGCAGGCCAGGACGGCAACCGGGGCTTTCAACTCCAACTTATCAGGCTTAAATTCTTTTACAGTTTATTATTACCGGGCCAAAGCAGATGGCGGCATATATGGTATCAATTATGGAGATGAGATGAGCTTCATTACTCCTCTTGTCCCACCTTCGGTCACCACGGGTGAAGCTGCTTCCATCACGCCGAATTCAGCTATACTGAACGGTGAGTTGACCTCACTGGGCAGGGCCGGCACGGTGGACGTGTCATTCCAATGGGGTACCGCGCGGGGCGGGCCGTATCCCAACACAACGCCTCCGGGCGCGAAGACCGGACCGGCGTCTTTCTGGGTCAGTCTCAGCGGTCTTTCCCCCAATACGGCCTATTACTTCATGGCAAAAGCCGATGGTGGAGTGTACGGCGTGTCTTACGGATTTGAGAAAAGCTTTACCACCATATCTCCACCTTTACCCCCGCCGACTCCTGTGCCTGCGCCTCCTCCACACTCATCAGGCCAAACATCGGCTGTTGCGCCGTCAATACCGGTACCTTTGCCTAATGTTGTGGTACAGAGTGCTTCACTATCCGCAGCCAGGGTGGCGCCTGGTGATCCTGTCAAAGTGACTGTGACGGTATCTAACGGGGGGACTGTCAACGGTTCAACCAGGCTAAAGCTATATGTCAACGGCCAGGAGGATTCCAGCCAGGGAGTCACAGTTGAAAGCGGCGGCAACCGGCCCGTTTATTTCACCGTAACCAGGAGCCAACCGGGAACTTATAGCGTTTATATAGGCGGTGTGCAAGCAGGCAGCTTCGTGGTAGCCGAGTACGTCGATCCCGACATCATCCTCCTTATCAGCCTGCTCCTTATTCTTGCCTCTTTGGTTCTGGGACTCATATATGTTTGGAGGGAGAGACAGGAGGGGTATTAAGGCTGGGACTATATGGCGGATATATTATTATTGCCGGCCCCGTGCGCCCCGATTTCTGTTTTGTCACGGCCGGAATGCCTTGATAATGATGTTGGCACCTACCATCTTGCCGGGCACGCTCATCCCTATAGAGATATGGGTCACGATTTATGAGGAGATTAGGCCGCGGCAGCTACGTGTGGAATAAGTAGGGTAGAAGACATATTATGTGCCATCTAAATTGTAATAAGGAGGAAGGTCATGCCCAGGTTGTATGATTTAAGCGTACCTACCGAAGATAGCCCGAGTGAGCCTTTGCCATTGAAAGTGGAACATAAGGCGCATGAATTGAGCCTGGGGCTCATCGAGATGTTCCTGGGCGGGAAAAAGGAGGACCTGGCGGATGGAGTGGGTTGGGCTGATGACGCCATATCACTGGGCGCCCATGCCGGCACACACGTCGATGCCCCCTGGCATTACTCACCGCTTTCCGAGGGTAAAAAAGCCAGGACGATAGAAGAGATGCCCCTCGAATGGTTTTTCCATGACGGCGTGGTGCTCGATATGCGGCATAAGCCCCAGGGGTCGGGCGTGACCGTGGACGATTTGAAAGCCGCCCTGAAAAAAATCAACTACGGACTCAAATCGTGGGATATCGTGATGATACAAACCGGGGCGGATAAACTGTGGGGCAAAGCGGACTATTTCTCGGCGGGCTGTGGCATGACGGAGGAATCCACGCTGTGGCTGATTGAGCAGGGCAGCAGGGTGATGGGCATAGACGCCTGGGGCTGGGACAGGCCGTTCAATGCTATCAAGGAGGAGTTCGACCGGACGCACGATAAGAAACTGATCTGGACCGCCCACAAGGCCGGCATTAAAAAGGAATACTGCCATATCGAAAAATTGGCCAACCTGGACAGGCTCCCCGCTCCATATGGGTTCAAGGTGGCATGTTTCCCGGTCAAAATCACAGGCGGGAGCGCCGGCTGGTCGCGGGTAGTTGCCATCTTTCCTGATTAGCGGGCGTGTCCGGGGAAAATATATTGAAAGCTAAATCAGCCCGCTGGCATACGGTTTACTCTATTATCAGCACCATCATAGAGGAGGCGGGCATTGCTGTTCTTATACTGTGGGTGCTGCCGGTTTTTAATATCAATTTGCCGCTGTGGGCGACAATCACGGTGCTCTTTGCATTTGCAGTATTTTCATTTATCACATACAGGATAGGCCACCGCACGGTTTTAACCGAGGGAGTCACTTCCCCGGACTCCATAGTTGGAAGTGAAGGTGTTGTACAGCAGGACCTGGCGCCGGAAGGTTATGTCCAGGTCCGCGGCGAGTTGTGGAGGGCATCCTCTGCCGCGGGCGGTTTAACAAAAGGGGAAGAGGTGATAATCACAGGGATTGACGGGTTAAAGCTGACCGTTACCAGGAAGCAGGTCTGAAAACACCGTTCACCTGTCGAAGAAAGGCTTCTCGAGGCCGGCGTCGTTGGAATAGCCCGCCTTCTCCCAGTACCCCTTGTAGTTCAGGTCGTCTGATAACTCTATCTGCGTCACCCACTTGATCCATTTATAGCCCCATTTCTGTTCCGCAACTAATTGAAACGGGTACCCCCTTGCCGGTGGAATGGTCACACCGTTCATTTTGTAGGCCAGCAATATGTTGTTATCGAGCACATACTTCAGTGGAAGGGAAGTTGTATAGCCGTCGTAAGCATGAAAGATGACGGTATTGGCTGTCGGCAGGACGCCGGCTTCGTTCAAGAGGTCCTTAATTAGAAGCCCTTCCCACAAAATCTTAACCGACCACCCTTCTACGCAGTCCAACGTAACGGGCTTGGTGTAACTCTTGTATTTATTTATGACTTCAGCATAGGTATAAGATTGCGGTTGGGCGGCCAGGCCGATTACCTTTAATCTGTATGTAGCGGGGTCGATATGTTGCGCGCCTTTGATCGAATTCTCGTGGAAATCGTTGATGGAGGACAGCCGTTCTCCGCTGTATTCTTTTACTTGAATTGCTTCAAGTTCAGTTGCCTTTTCCGAGTTCAGGCAGGCTGCGCAACCGCAAAGGATCAAGGCCGTGATCACTATCACCGCCGGCACAGTGCTTTTATTTCTGTGAATTGAAGCCATGACGTCTCCTTTCTCCAGGGTTTATGCAGGAATTCCCATGAAGCCGATAGCAAAAATGGCATGGATCAATACCGAAATCAGGAAGAAAAGCCAGAGGTAACCGTGGAACTTGTAGAATTTTATGTAAGATTTATTCTGCATTAACCCGTGGGTGAATTTGTAGCCGGGCATGCACCGGCAGGACAGAAATACCAGTACGCCCAGGACGATATTGGTAAGGCTGAAGATAAATATTATCCTGGCCGCTATCAACGAATGAAAAAAGGCGTCCATCTGAATACCCCTTACTTTTAATTGGCGCTAAGCTACTTCAATTCGATTTCACCCGAACCCCGGGAGGAGTGCTTGAACGTGAGCACGGGCTCGTTACTGTAGGCCCAGATTATCTTATTGATACCCTTAACCAGGGGCCTGTCGAATTTGTCGCCGGTGTCTAATTTCCTTTTGAATTCGACAGTTGTATACCCGTTGTCGAATTTACCGGCCGAAGCCAGTATATCATCGGCGCCGCCCGACTGGATATCCGGCGGATGCGGGCCGATTTCCACCGCACAGAACATATCTTCTATGGTCAAATTGCCGTCTTTTACAAAGCCCTCGATGATATCGGCGTTTTTCATGGCGGTCTCGGCGCCGAAGCCGACAGCCACCCAACCGGCTGTTTTGGCCTTCATACCAACATATACATAATTACTGTCGTTTGACCAGGCAATGCTGAAATTGCCATAGGTTTTGCTTTGCTGGTATTCATCTGCCGAGATTACTCCATCGGCAGCCCAATTTTTTGCGGCGCCCGGGGTCACCACCGGCGCCGCGGGAGGATTTGATGGTGGAGTGGCAGGCGGCGAAGCAGTTGGCGGTACTACTGCCGCAGGAGTTTGCGCCTGCGGAGAAGGCTGGCAGGCCGGCAGCAGGCTAATCACCAAAACGCATAACAGCAAGCTGGCGGGAATTGATATGCCCCTATTAATAAATGTGTGCATGCGTCCCCCTTATTTCACGC
>JBFYUA010000039.1:0-12878 GCA_041300305.1 Dehalococcoidia bacterium
ACCAAGCCTTTCAGTCCCGGTGAACTGGCAGCCAGGGTGCGCGCCATTTTAAGGCGCATGCCCGCCGGGCGCGGTCCCTCGGAGATGAGGCACCTCGACCTCTTGATCAATATCCCCAAACGCGAGGCATCGCTGAAAGGCAAACCGCTGCACCTGACCTCCGTTGAATTCAAACTGCTGGCCGCGTTCATGAGGGAGCCTGGCAGGGTATTTGAGCGCGCCGACCTCATAGATAAAGCCTTCGGCTACGATTTCGAGAGCTTTGACCGGGCCATAGACGTGCACATCTTTAACCTGCGCCGCAAAATCGAGCCTGACCCGAAGCGCCCGAGGTATATCAAGACCATTTACGGAGCCGGCTACAAGCTATCAGGGGAATAACATGCGATACAGCCTGCAATTCCGTTTATTAGTTGCTTTTACACTCGTTATCCTGCTCACCATCAGTTCCGTCTTCTTCATGATGTGGCAGGCAGCCATCGGGCAGATCCAGCAATTCGGAGACCGCGTGGAACGTATGGTCGGCAACCGTATACAATTCGTGGTTACAGATTATTACCTGGCCCACGGAAGCTGGGAGGGTGTACAGCCGCTGGTCGAGCAAATCAGTGAGCAGTTCCGCCACAGGGTCATACTGGCCGATTCCGACGGTAAAATAATCGCGGATTCGGGCACGGAAACACCCGGCAGCCAATTAAACCTTGATAACTTTACCAGCAGGACGCTGGCCTCTTCACATGAACGCCGGGATTCCTTTCAGCCCGATACGGGCGGTGCGCCGCCACCCGAACTCCCGCCCCTGATAACATTCGGACCAAGCATAACTGCGCCCCCTAAATCAGCCGGACCGGATACTGTCATTTCAGGGGGACAGCCTGGCATCGGGTTCCTGTTTATCCTGCCTTTAACACAATCTGAAACCGGGTTGGAGGCGCTGCAAATAATGTACAGGCAATTGGGGAACTATTTCTTAATCGGCGCATGCCTGGCCGTGGTCTTCGCTTTCCTGGTCACACTATTTTTATCCCGCCGCATACTGTCACCGGTAAAAGAATTGAGGTCGGCGGCCCAGCGCCTGGGAAAGGGAGATTTCTCACAACGCGTTGATATAAAGGATAGAAGCGAGATAGGTGAACTTGCTGCCACCTTCAACTCAATGGCCGTCGACCTGCAACGCGACGAGCAGTTGCGCCGGCACATGGTATCCGATATCGCCCATGAACTGCGCAGCCCGCTCACCAACGTCAGGGGCTACCTCGAAGCCCTAAAGGACGGGGTACTGAAACCGGATACCTCTACCATCACCTCCATTTACGATGAAACCCTACTCCTGTCACGGCTGGTCAACGACCTGCAGGAGCTCAGCCTGGCTGAGGCCGGTGAACTGAAGCTCTACCGCCAGCCGGAGGACCTGGCCGATCTTATCAGGCAGTCAATCACCGCCCTGCAGGCCAGGGCCCTTGAAAAGGGATTGGAATTGTCTTTCGATATACCCGAAACCCTGCCTCCAGTGAATATCGATTTCCTGCGTATCAAGCAGGTATTGCTCAATCTGATAGAGAACTCACTGGCACATACACCCTCGGGCGGCACTGTGATTGTCTCCGCATGCCCGGGACCTGATTCCGTTGAAGTAAGCGTGTCAGACACGGGGGAGGGCATACCTGCTGAAGAGGTTAACAATATCTTCGAGCGCTTCCACCGCGTTGATAAGTCCAGGTCGAGGGCAACCGGCGGCAGCGGGTTGGGATTGACCATCGCCAGGTATATTATCGAGGAACACACAGGCCGGATATGGGTCCGGAGCGAATTGGGCAAAGGCAGCCGCTTCAGCTTCACACTGCCGGTAGCAAAATAGACATTTCGGCATATCCGGCGACCTTCATTTTAGACTTGAACACCTCCTTGTCTAAATAAAATCTTAATATTTCCCTGCTATCGTTGATAAGTTAAGTCCATCAATTTGGTTAATCATCTGTTAATGGGTAGAATTTTACGGATATGCTCAACATGCTAAACAAATCCTTCGGCGTATTTTTAACCTGTGTTACGCTGCTTGCGACGGCGGGTTGCTCTGCCGCGTCAACTACCCGTACTGCGGCAACTATTAGCAGGCAGGTCCCGGTCCAGCGCGGCGACCTCGTGGTGAGCGTTTCCGTGGATGGCAACCTGGTCATGCCGCAGGCTTTTACCCTCAATTTCGGTGCACCGGGTGATATCAAGGAAGTCCTGGTCACCGAGGGCGACAGGGTCAAGGCCGGCACAATGCTGGCCAGGCTCGATGACACGTCTCAACGGCTGGACGTTAAAACGGCCAACAACTCCGTACAGACGGTCCTCAGTAACCTCTACGAGACGGTACCGCGGTTACCCCAGTTTCCAGGCAGGTACTATACCGACGTCACCCCTGATCCCGCTGACCCGAGAAAGCTTATTTATTGGTATCCAGAAGGCATCCATGATAATCCCGTTTACCAGATGTATTACCCCAACAGTACCGCTTTAGTATCTTATACGTGGGCGCAGGACGAAACAGTAAGGGCATACGACCTCTTCCATACTGAGAATTACAGCGCGGCTTCTTCAGAGTTGTACGTGGCCCTGTCCGACCTTGAGTCGTGCATCCAGATTTTTAATGATGCGGTTAATAACCCCGAGTCGGGCTTAGGCAATACCGCTCCCTATGTAACCGATGGCAACGTAACTGAATTCTCTATTCAGAATGACAATTCAGCAGCTATCACTATCCAGGGACTTCGTCATGATGCCGAAACCATCCGGCAGGGCCAGGCAGAGATCGGCAGGGTACGCGAACTGATAAATGCGGGCGATTACGGAGCCGCCCGTCCCATGCTCGGCCGGCTGCTTACCACCGTTGATGATATCGGCAAAATTGTCCGGATGAATATCAATAGAATTGAGAAGCGTAACGATACCACCATATACGGCGAGGATATCAGCCGGTTCTTTTTCGGAGCAGCCGAGGAAAAGTTGAACGCCGCGCTGGCCGGAATTCAAAAAGGCGGTTTAAACTCACCTGAGGTCAACGATAACCTGCGCATCGCGCGCCATTACATGGAACTGTGCAATGGCATACTTGGCTCCAACGACTATGTGCTGCAGCACGGCCTCTCGCTTAAAGCGGAGCAGGGCTACAAGGTCGACCTGGAAAAAGCCATGGTCTCTCTTAGCAATACCAAGGACAATTTTCTGAACACTGTGATACTGGCGCCAGTAGACGGCATCGTGGTCAACGTCAGCATGAAAAAGAACGATGTGCTTTCCCAGCAGGACTATTCTTCAAAGGGCACCATTCAGATTGTCGACACTTCACAGATAAAGTTCCAGGGTACCGTTGACGAAATAGACATCATGAAGATCAAGACTGGACAGAAAGCGGCTATCTCCGTGGACGCCATACCCAACAAAACCTTTACCGGCAAGGTGTCCTTCATCTCGCCTTTTGGCGCAGCCGATACCAGCAACGTAATTAAATTCAATGTTACCATCCTGCTCGAACCGACAGACGTCGACCTCAAGGGCGGGCTTACAGCCACAGCCGATATAGGGATTTCGACCGTCGAAAACGCGCTTATCGTGCCGCTTTCTGCGGTGACCACCACCGGAACAAGCTCAACCGTTACAGTGGCTGCCGGTGACAAGGGGAAAACCGAGAAAAGGCAGGTCATACTGGGAATCCAAAATCAGCAGTACGTGCAGATACTCAAGGGACTAACTGAAAGCGACCAGGTTATAATCATTGACAAAGCAAGCGGCGCCCCCGTGTCTACTATGATGGGCCCTCCGGGAGGAGGGCCTCCAGGTGGAGGGCCGCCGCCTGGCAGGTAAGCACAATGAGAAAGAATCTAATCACTACTATAATAGCTTTATTTTCCATACTGGCTGCGGTTCTTGCCGCATGCAATAACAGTCAAGTGCCTGCACCCGGCCAGATAACCGACGTAAAAAGGGGCGACCTCAATATCGTAGTAACCTCTGACGGCAACCTGGAAATGCCCAATCAATACGACCTCAAGTTCGGCGCCTCAGGCCAGGTCGACCAGATACTGGTGGAGGAAGGTGACAATGTCAAACAAGGAGCGCTTCTGGCCACTTTAGTCAACTCTTCGCAGATAAACGCCATCAAGACTGCCCTGTTTAATGTCCAGACGGCCCAGAACAATATATCTCTGGGATGCGGCACGGACCACCTCCCCTACAACTATCCCGACCTGAGCGTTTCCCGGATGGTGGATGAGGCGCAAAAAGACATAGAAACTGCTGCCTCTTATTATAAACAGGGCAACTATAAAGATGCCGGCTACTGGCTAACAATGACTTACTTCGATATCCAGGTATGCGAAGACCTGATAAAAGCCCGCCCCAACGCCGCGGAACTGGCCGGCGCCAAGGACAATTCCATCTGGTCACCGGACGTGTATGCAGGCGGTTCCATGCCTGTAATGCCGGATAACCAGGCTGCCATCGACTACTTACAGCGATACCGCGGGAAACTCCTGGACATCGCACGCGATATGAAACTTGGCCTTTACAATAAAATTACGCCGGCCTTTGACAGCGCCCGCCAGGAGATGTCAGCAGTATCCACAGCAGCAAAAAGCACGCTGACTATTAAAACCAGGATGATTTACGAATATGCCGATACGTCTACCAGCGTCGACTTCCTTCAGTCTTCGCTCAGGTACCTCGAAGACCTGCAAAATTACATGGAGGGACCCGACGCCCTGGCGATTGAGGCCGCCAAGAGGTTGTATACGGCCAAGCTCAACCTGCTGGTGGGGCGCGATGTACTTGAGAACCAGACCCTTATCTTTGAGAGTGGCGGCGCTATCAACTGGAAGGTCTTGCAACAATACAATCTCAGCCTTCAGGCTGCCGAGATTTCAATGTACAAAGCCAAACAGGAGATAATGAAAACCGCCATCATCGCGCCGTCCGATGGCAGCGTAGTCAGCGTCGACCTGAAAAAGTCATACGTGCTTTCGGCGCAGGATTACTCATCCAAGATAGCTGTCAAGCTGGTGGATACCGGCACTATCCGCTTCAGAGGCACAATCGATGAAATCGACATCGTCAAGGTCAAATCAGGCCAGCCGGTCAGTATCACGGTGGATGCTGTTCCGGACAGGTCGTTCACCGGAAAGGTGAGATTTATCTCCCCGTACGGTACGGCCGTCGGAAAGGTGATTAAATTTACCGTGCTCGTGGAAATGGACCCTGTGGAAATCCAGCTAAGGGGCGGCCTGCGCGCCACCGCTGAGATAATGGCCTCCAGCGTTAAGAACACCCTGCTGGTGCCCGTCTCCTATGTTATCAGCACACCCGGCGGCTCGATGGTCATGCTGGCGGACAACACGACCGGCAAGGCTGAGCCGAAACGCGTAACGCTCGGACTACAGAATTTCCAGTACGCCGAGGTCACTTCAGGCCTGCGCGAAGGCGATAAGGTACAGTTGCCAGGCAAAGCAGCAGCAGGTTCCACCACCGGGCAACAAAGGCAATCGTCAAATCCAGGCAATGCCATGAGAGCACTGCATTAAGGCCGGATGACAGGTAAGAGCAAAGATGATCGAACTTAAAAGTATCAGCATAATATACGACATAGGCGGCGTGAAGGTCACGGCGCTGAACGACGTATCCTTCACCTGCGAAAAGGGCGGGGTTATCTCCATCATAGGACATTCCGGCCCTGGCAAATCCACCATGATGAATATACTGGACCGCCCGTCCTCAGGTTACCTGCGGGACGGCAGCATTATCGAGGAAAAGAAGCGATGAGTATCTGGGAAAGCCTGAAGTCGGCCTGGCAGGCCATCTTCTCCAACAAGATGCGCTCATCGCTGACCATGCTCGGCATCGTGATAGGCGTCTGTGCGGTGGTGCTGCTGGTTTCACTGGGACAGGGCTTCCAGGCCAGCATGACTACCACCTTCAACAACATGGGTGCCAGCGCCCTCTACGTATCAAGTTCCTCCGATAAAACCATAGTCAGCCTGCGGCCTTTGACCCTCGATGACGCAGAGGCGCTCAAAGACAAAACTGTCGCCCCCTCAATAAGCGTTGTCTCTCCCACCCTGAATAGCAGGGTTACCATTCAATATGGCAATAGCAACGCCAACGTGCAGGCTACCGGTGCCCTGCCGATAATCACGGAAATACGCAACTACCAGGTAGACCAGGGACGCTTCATAACGGATCAGGATGTTACAGCCAGGAACAATTGCATCGTACTTGGTTACCAGACTGCTACTGACCTTTTCGGCAGTGTAAACCCTATCGGTAAAAGCGTGCGCGTCCAGGGCAGCAAGTACCAGGTGGTAGGCACACTGCAAAAAATGGGGGGGTTCGGCGGCGATAGCTATATACTCATGCCGCTCACCACCATGCAATCAAAGCTGACCGGCGGCACCACTATCCAACAAATAGGCGTCAAAGCCGTCACACCGGACCTGGTAGACTCGGTCATTGCTGAAGTGACCAGTGTCCTGCGCAATCGCCACTTTATCAGGACGGGCGCTGCGGACGATTTCACCATCACCGACATGCGCGAAACACTAGCCAGTATGCAGGCCACCCTGGCCGGGTTTTCACTCTTTATGGGAGCGGTGGGCGCAATATCCCTTATCGTGGGCGGCATCGGCATCATGAATATCATGCTGGTTTCGGTAACCGAACGCACACGCGAGATAGGCATACGCAAGGCTATCGGCGCAAAACGCCGCGATATTTTACTGCAGTTTCTTATCGAAGCGGCGGCACTGAGCTTGAGCGGAGGGCTCATCGGCCTGGGGCTTGCCGTCCTGGGGGCCCACCTGATGGGCAATATTCAACTGGGGACTACCACTGTTACACCCGTGATCTCAGCAGGCATTGTATTTATTGCACTTGGTGTATCGATAGGCACCGGCCTGGTCTCCGGCACCTACCCCGCCTTCCGCGCCGCCCGGCTCGACCCCATCGAATCGCTGCGTCACGAGTAATGGCAGTGGTATCCGGGATTTCATTTCCGTAGCTTCTGCAGGTCCCCATTGGCCCTGAAAATCAGCATATCGTCCTGTGAAAGCCTGAGCGTAGTTTCCAGGTCGGAGATGGCCAGCTCTGGCTTTTGGATCACCGTGTAGATAAGGCTCCTGTTGTAATAAGAAGGGGCGTCCGACGGGGCTATTTGCACCGCTTTGTCGGCATCTTCTATGGCCAGTTCCGGTTTGCCCGTGGCAATGTAGATCTGGCTCCTGACGCAGTAGGGACGCGGATCCAAAGGGTCCAGTTCCATGGCCTTATCAGCATCCTCCAGCCCAGCTTCATATTTCTGATTTTTGTACATTGAGTATGCCCTTTCGCTGTAGGCCGGTGCGAAGTCAGGCTTGAGTGCCAGCGCCTTATTCAGGTCGTAGATACCGATGCCGAACTGCCACTGGTTATTGTGAAAACGCCCCAGTTCATAGTGCGCCCGGTAGTATTGCGGGGCAATTTCAACCGCTTTGAATAAATCATCGAGCGTATACGGATTCAGCCGTTTGGTTTTGTAAAACCACGCGCGGGCAATGTAGGCATCCGCCAGCTTCTCTTTCAGGTTGTTATCCTCCGGCGCCGCTGCCAGCGCACCCCTGGCTGCCGCAATGACCCTGTCAAAATCGTCCGCCGCCAGCATCCTTGCCGTGCTCACATCGGCCGAATTACCAACAGCCGCAGCGCTATTATTATCAGCTGTGGAGGCAGCGGGTTTTCCCCGCGTGAGGTCGTCATGGACCGGGTTGGCCGGCACGGCGCAGGACGCAAGCAGGATTATGAGACCTGCCAGGCAAATGGTGATGGCTGAAGATGATTTCATTTCATTGTCAGGGAAATTTCAACGCGCCAGAGCGGCCACAGTGATAAAAACTGCACAACCGGTGAATTGCGCATATATTATATGTTTAATCCTGCACATCCACAAAATATCCGCCTTTGACCATCATTCTACCCTGCTTATTAAAAATAACCGTTCCCCTGCGGCAAGCTATTTTCATGTAAGTGAGCCAATAAGCATCATTTAAATGGCCCAACAGGACTGCCTCAAGGCTCCGGCCACAGGGATAATGGACAGGTGTCATCCTGCTGATTTGTACGGCAGGGGGACTGTTCAGAGGATATCGTTGTGACAAATTAAGGAGGCGAATCATGAGAAAGCTATTAGCATTTTCGGCCATATCGCTGGCCATGCTGGTGATTGCAGGCTGCTCATTGACTCCCGCCGGTGAGAAACCGGTCATTAACAATTTTACAGCCGACCCGCCCTCTGTGTCATACGGAGGAGGCGCCACGTTGAGCTGGCGTGTGACCAATGCGGCCAGTGTGGAAATTGACCATGGAGTCGGGGTGGCAGCGCGGACGGCAGGCAGCACTGTGATATACCCGGGCAGCACCACAAGCTACAGGATAACAGCCACCAACACAGCCGGGTCTAACTCCGCAATAGTCACGGTGGCCGTGGGAGGAAATTCACCCGTAAGCCCGGGGCCCTCACCCCAGCCGGCCGGCACGGGAATGCAACCGCCGCTGGTTTATAACTTCTGGGCTGAACCCTCCACGATTACAAAGGGTTCCTACACTAAACTCAGCTGGAACGTTATGGGAGCTTACAGCGTCCGCATCGACCCCACGGTCGGCATAGTCAAAACGACCGGAAGCGTTACTGTAACCCCCGCATCAAGCACCAGCTATACACTGACCGCCACTAACTCGGGAGGCAGTGTGAGGGCCCTGGAGGAAGTGCATGTGTTACAGGCTACTCCCTCACTTCCCGCCATAAACTGGTTTGCCGCAAGCCCTTCCAGCATACTGGCTGGAAACTCGGCCACGCTAAGCTGGAGCACCACCAACGCCAAACTTGTTTCCATCTCCGGCATAGGCAGTGTAGCCGCGTCGGGCAGCAGGAAGGTAGCGCCGCGCAGCACCACGCAGTATATACTGGAGGCCATTTCCGCTTCCGGCAGGTCCCAGGACGCGGTCATGGTGGAAGTATATACTTATAGCCCATCCGTCTACTACCAATCGTACCAGGTCCATCCTGACTATGTGCCGCCACTGGCGCCCGTGCCCCCGGATTACGGACCCGGCGGAGGCGGATATTCGGGAGCCGACGGGGACGTGCCAGGGGGAGGAGGATCTTCAGGAGCCGGCGGGGGCGAGCCTCCCGATGAGGACTATTAAACAGGCCACGCTATCCTGAAAACAGGTTAAACCGCAAAGGCCCGGCTGCGACAGGGGTTTGGTCAATGACTATTCGGTATCGCCGAACCACCGCTCATAAATGGCGCTGTATACGCCGTTTTGCTGAAGCCGCAGCAACGATTCGTTGAGCGGCTTGCGCAACTTGCTCCCGGTAGGCAGGGCGATGCCATAGCTTTCGTCTTCGAAAACCGGCCCGGCCAGCTGCACCCTGCCTTTCCCCGCAGTGTGAGCGTAGTATTGCAACACCGGCGCGTCGTAAACTACCGCCTGGACCCTGCCGCTTTCCAACAACTTATATGCTTCATCAACGCGCGCTACCGGCGCATAGCTGATATTTTCATCATCGAGGTATTTCATCGAGGTGCTGCCCTGCACCACTGCTATGCGCTTGCCCGGCAGGTCCGCAGGGCCATGGATGCTGCCGGTAAGCTGTTGTACGGTCAGCGATGCAGTTATTGCAGCCGTGAACTGGGCGATGAGGATAATGCCAAGGATAACCATCAACATGGCCAGCACCCGCTTAAAATTGGTGCGCGGTCTTTCCTTATTGCCATACTCGGACGTGGCGACCGTGGAAAGTGACCACCATGATGCTTCCCAGATGCCCGGCAGGTAGCCTTTGGGCATGGCATTATTATCCCTGCGTTCAACCAGCCAGATGATGTGCGCTATTATGATTAGAATCAGTAGTCCGATGCCCAGCACGCTGAATAGCGTCGGTGAAAAGACGGCCATCCACAGAGAAGGCAGGCTGAAAGAGCCTTCTTGCGAAGTTATGATTTGCAGACCCGAATTGAAGTAAGGATGGGAAAAATCCACTATCTTCTCACGCTCGGGGGTCATGCTTATGCCGGCGATAGCTAGGTCCGCTTTCCCGTTAACCACCATCTCCATCTGCTGAGTGACGGTGTCAACGATAATCCACTCATATTTCCAGCCCCGGTCCCGGGCAAGGGCTTCCCATAATTCCACGCTGAAACCGGTGAGTTTACCTTCGCGTTGCAGAACAAAAGGTTCCAGCGGCTTGGTAACCACCTGGAGTTGGTTGTCATCCGGCGGAGACGCAGCATCCATGCCGTGCGGAAGGCCGGCCATGGCCAGGAGAATCAACAGGAGCAGTACAGCCGGTTTAACAGATTTCAATGCAACTCCCTCCTAAATAAAGAATTCAATTAAACCCGCAATATCCGGAGGAAAGGTCCCGCTATGGCCTGAGTGCGCTGATGATATCCCGGTCAAGTCCTTCAAACTGTGACAGCCAGGCCAGGCGGTCATTTTTCAGTGCCTGGCGCAGGGCCTGTATGCGCTCCCTGGAATAGTAATTATTCAAATCAAAGCGGCCCATGTCCAGTCCCGGTACCTCCACGGGTACGTCATATCCCCAGAATTCATCCCTTCCCCAGACGATTTTGTCCCTGGCTATCATCTCCAGTATCTTGACCGAGTCGAAAACGGTGATTTTCTGCCCTCCGGTCAGTCCACCCACCTTGCCTGTATTTAACAAATAGCATTGCATATGCGGGTTCTTCCTCAGGATACCCAGGAACAGGTTACCTTCCTCCTCTTCCGAACCGACGATAAAAGGATTGGTGCCGACCACCCTGCGCTGCTTCCCCGCTTCAGACGGGTCGCCCGCCGAAGTCTCAACCGATTCACCCAGCATAAAAGAGGCCGCCCCCCACTCCTGTGAAAGCCGGACTACGGGCGGGACTATCTCATTATGCCTGGTGATGAATATCAGGTAGTCCACCCTCTCCACATCTATATCCTGGTCCGTGAAAGCTATATCCCGCCTTTTTACCATGGCGCGGCCATTGCTTGTGAGCGTGGAATCATAGAAATCCACCTTGCCCGTTGCGCGGTCGACATGAACGTTCTCAAGTATGGCCCTCGGGCTGATAGCCGCCGCATATAAAAGCGGCTGGGCCGCGGGTTCCAGCCCGTCCGTCTTCATGTAGAATGATTCTTCCGTCCCAATGGCGCTGCCGTCCGACTTCAATATAACAACATCGTCCTGCCGGATTATCACCCGCTCGGGCGGCCGCAGCCAGTGCGAATGGCAGGCCAGCGACGTCTTGCCGGTGCCGCTCAGGCCGAAGAGCAGAAATCCCCTGTCTACCAGCTCGCCGTCCTTCACAATGCGCAGTATCTTGCTGGCAGCATGCAGGCCGAGGTTCCCCTCCCTCTTGGCCCAGTACATCACCTGCCGCAACATGGCTTTCTTATTTTCCCCCTTGTAATCGCTGCCCATGATAAGCGTCACTCCCGCCTCGGGGAAGACCAGTACCTTCTTTTCAGGCCAATCCGGAACGGTGACCGTGATAAAGTCCGGCTCGCCGGGTTCAGCCGGGAACAAAGTATTGCCCCACATCAGAGGAATACGGGGATATTCCGCATCCACATAAACCCGGCACCTTTTCCTATACCCGTCCCTCTGGCACATTACCCTGTCCAGCATAATCACATCTTTATCGTTCAAATATGCCAGCACATCCTCCACCAGCCTGATATTTTCCTCCTCCAACTCACCCAGCACCACTTCGGTAAACCTGGCTATCCTGTTACGCACCCTGGTGGTCACCGCCAGTGTACCGAATTCCGAAAGGATCCCTCCTGTTTCCAGAGCATTTTCCCTTAATATGTCCTCGGAGGGGTTATCTATAATTTTCCTGGGGTGGAATTTTTCTCTGAAAATATCGAGCATGACCACCTCACGGCACTGTCCGTCCGCGGCCGCGATTTTGAAACCCATAGAGTATACCGCACCGCCTCATAAACTCATAATCGTGAAAAAAACACCGGCCATTTTTTCCTGCAACAAATATCGGCGCATTTATCGTGCTGCCAACTTATTATACGTATATGTTAATAACCAGCAAACCTCACTGAAAAGCGGCCGGAATTTCCATCGTAGATACAATTCAAAAATATTTTGCAATTTTTTGCCGAAAATACTTGACATGATTTTTCATACATGTTATAAAAAATGCAAGGATAAAAAATACGATTGCGGCAAATAGGAAAAAATGACTGGTTTTAAGGAGGGACAGCCCAAGGTGGCGCAAGCAACTACGACCAAACAAAAGGACTTATTCGAATTCTCTGCAGAAGAGGAACCTCCAGGCCACGCTGCTATTGAAGTAGAAGAGCCTCCAAGCTTGCGCTTGCTGAGGAACAGGCAGCGGTTCTTCAGCAATGTGCCCGACGAGAACTGGAACGATTGGAAATGGCAGTTCCGCAACCGCATCACCGGTGTGGAAGAGCTTTCTAAGTTCATCCCCCTGTCTGTCCGCGACCAGGTCAGCATGACACTGGTCACCGAGAAATTCCCCATAGCAATTACCCCTTACTATTTCTGCCTTATTGACCATGAAGACCCCTGTGATCCTATACGCAGGCAGTCCATACCTGTTATCGAGGAGATCGCGCTGGCCGGCATATTATCCGAAGACCCCCTCGAGGAGGAGCGGGACTCAGTGGTGCCCGGGCTGGTGCACCGCTACCCCGACCGCGTGCTGATGGTCGTCACCGATATTTGCCCGATGTTCTGCCGGCATTGCACACGCAAGCGTGAGTGGCGGCGGGGTAACTGGGTGCGCCCCGCTGAGGAGATCGACCGCATGCTCGAATACATCCGTAAGGAC
>JBFYUA010000080.1:0-2927 GCA_041300305.1 Dehalococcoidia bacterium
CAAATTTATGGTAGGGTTGATGCAGCAGAAGGCGCTTTCTTATTGCCTGCTACCGCAATTCAACCCTACCATAAATTTGCCGACCGGCTGAGTCTGGTTGCCCCACATGGTGATGATTGGCCTTGGAGCAGGCAATATCCCCCTTTCTTCCTGCCTGTCCACGATCATGTAGAAAGGATGATTGCCGTGCGGGCAGTACTCCTCACAGGCATAGCAGGTGGTACAGTCTTTAAGTATAAATGATTCTTCGCCGTTGATGACCTTTTGCCATTCTATTTTGGCAGCGTCACTGCCTATGGATATATACTGGCATTTCGTGAGGCAGGCTACGGATTTGCACCTTGCACATTTGTCCTGGTCGAATTGAAGTTGAGGCATAACGAGACAAACCTCCTGTCCCCAAATTTGCGAATATAGTAGCACATTTGCAATTAGCGTGCATTGCCCTGCAAAGTATGCCCCTCCACCTTATGAAATTGTACACCGGCACGAGATTCTAAGGGGCTTCCCAGTTGATGAACTGTCCTTTTACATCCACCATGGCATTGGCTATGAGGTCAACCAGTCCGCCGTAATGGATCCCGTGCTTTTCGGTAAGCTCGTAACGGGCGAGTAGGTCGCGGATCATGCCCTTGCAGTTGGAGCAGGGCGCGCACACGTATTTGTGCGCTTCTGGTCCCATCACATCCTGGAAGGCGCCGAGTATCTGCTTGAGCTTCATACGGCCGGCCACAATGTCCCGCCAGTCGGCGAAATTGGCATTGTCCATAATGGCGAAGCCGGAACCGCCTCCGCAGCAATAATTGTCCACCCCGTGCGGTTCCATCTCGCGGAAATCCGGGCAGAGTTTCCGTATAATCCGGCGTTGCGGCTCAACTATCCCACTCAGCCGCACAAGGTTGCAGGGATCGTGCAGGGTAACAGGGAACATGTTCTTGCCGGGATCAAGCTTGATCCTGTCATTGAGGACGATGTCCTCGAGCAAGGGGATGGCGCTTTCGCGGGGGATGTTAAGTTCACCGGTAAGGACACGGTCCGATACTACCAGCATGGCCTTGTGGGCATGGCCGCACTCTCCTACCATCATGCGCTTGACCTTCAGGTCCCTGGCTGCCTGCGCATGCCGTGCCGCGATGCGGGCAAGCTGGATATCATCGTACCAGACACCATAATTGACCGCGTCGTAGGCTACCAGCTTACTGGACAGCGTCCAATCAATGCCGGCAGCTTCAAATATGATTGCGAAGGCCTCGATGTTTTCCGGCCAGGAAATGAACTCGCCGGCATTGTGCAGCAGTAATATATCCGCCCCCTCCTTATCAACCGGTAGCTTGATGGGTTTTCCGGTCCTTTCTTCAAGTTCGCCTTCAATGAAATCAATGAAGCTGGCCAGCGCCTTGGGCGAGGTGCCGGTGCTGGAACCTACCTTGAGATGTTGCACTGTGCCGAGTTGGTGCAGCTCTTTGGGCGCTATGCCCATCTCCTGGCTGAACAGCTTGCGGAGCTCGTGGGTAATGAGGCCGTTATCCACCCCGATAGGACACGACTGCGCACAGCGGCGGCAGATAGTGCAGCGGTAAGACAACTCGGCCAGGCGTGCGATGGTGGTATAGTTCAGGTCGATGTCGCTGCCGGTAAATTTGGATAGCAGCCCGCCTTCTTTCTTCAAGTATTTCCTGATGATGCGGCGCAGCACCTCGGCGCGGTAGGTGGGACGGTAGATCTCCTGACGCCCGCTCTCGGTGAAAATCGGGCAGGCGTCTGAGCAGTTCTGGCATTTGGCGCAGTTCTCCAGTGAAAGCATCAGCGGTTGCAGGAAGGTCCAGTTGTTCTCCGTGGAGAGCAGTTTTTTCAATCCGGAAAGAAATTTTTTTACAAACTCCTCTTCTTCCTCTTTAGTTTGAGGTTTCACCAGGCCGATAGCCGATACTCCATCCAGGGAAATATCGAACTTGACCTTCTGCGACGCTGTCAGCTCTTTAATGATGGGTTGGTCATCAGGATTATCAAGCGGAGCAGGCAGCGGTGTAAGGTCGGGTTTCCGGATGTTAATCATCTGGCCTTCGATCCTGCCGATATCTTTAAGTGTTATTTTCTTCTTCATTTTTCTGCCTTGTCAGGGGCGCCATTGCCCTTGACCTGCTCAACCCAGCTTTGTCCTGGCTGGACGTGTGAAGCCGACCAATCTACAGGCCGATCAAGCATTGACTGCAGTTTCTTCTCCAGGGCGCCGCCGGGTTTGTTCGGTTCGTCATCCCAGCGTACCCTGTGATAGGTGAAATACTTTGCTATATAGTGCACCATGCGTGTGAAAGGCATATAAGCTAAAAACAGCGATGACAGCACGATATTGACTGTCATGAGCGGGCCAATCGCTGCGGGTTTGAATGTAATCAGGCCCTGTATAAAGTCCCTGGTCGCGCCGAAGGACGGGTCTTCGATAATCCAGAAGAGCAGGCCGGTCAGGAAAACGAGCAATATGCCGGCAAGATTAAAATAGTCGATGGGCGCCGTATAATTCCTGAGGTCTTCGTTGAGGGACCGCTTGACCAGCAGGCCTATAGTGCCGAAGATGCCCAGGACAAAGGTAGTTGCGCCGGATATGAGCGTGCAGTAATAAATAAGCTGCAGCCAGAAATTAGCCGTGGTTGCGGAAATACTCAACCCGTTCAGCGTAAGGATTGAGCCTGCCAGGAGAGTTACTGCCCATATCACCAGTAAAAACAACCCGAGATGGAAGGGATAGACGAAGCTCCAGTAGCGGCGGTTGCTGTGAAAATACTCGCGGAAGAGAATTATTTCCCGCAGGAACACCGAGGATTCCCCCATCAGGTTAATTTTGCGCGGCCGGTGCCACCAGTCTATGTCTTCGAGGTATGAGCCGCCGTATGCCTTGCCGATTTCATGGGCAACCGGATAGAGTTCCC
>JBFYUA010000099.1:0-5608 GCA_041300305.1 Dehalococcoidia bacterium
CAGCAATCTTCCGGAATCAGCAGCGCAAGCGGGACTTAACCGGATTCAGACACTGCTGTCAATGCCAGGTCCGGAACAAAATAGGTGGTTCCAGGCGTTAAATGGTAAAATCGGTGATAAACTGCCTGCGGTTGAATTGATAGAGTGAATCCATGATGAAATATATTTCAGCAGTATTGTTCAGCTGTATACTGGCAGCCGGCTGTATCGGATCAATCACAGGTTGAAGGGCGTATTATCCGGATCGATGGCCCGCATTAAGGAGGAGATATGAACACACCAGGTAAAATTTGGAGGGACAGGCACGGCGTATGCCACGTCGATGGCAAAGACAGGGAAGAAGCCTTTGAATTGATGGGTTACGCTCATGGAAGGGACAGGGGGATGCAGATGCTATTGATGCGTATCCTCGGCCAGGGACGGACTTCCGAACTCCTCGATTCGAGTGATGAGATGCTGGAAATCGATAGGTTTTTCAGGAGGATGAACTGGGCCGGTTCAACCTCCATGGAAGCCGATAAATTTTCACCTGCGGCCAGGGGGATAGCAGACGCCTACAACAGGGGCGCAAATAGGGCTTTCAGTGAAAAAACCCCCTGGGAATTCAAGCTTTTTGGGTACAAGCCCGAACCATGGCGCACTGAAGACTCCGTGCTTATCTCGAGGATGATAGGCTACCTGACACTGGCGCAGTCCCAGGGCGAGATGGAAAGGCTGCTGATTGAGCTTGTCCAGGCTGGCATCGACAGGCCAAGGCTCGATGAACTCTTCCCGGGCATCCTCGGGGGGCTGGATATCGACCTGGTTACAAAGATAAAACTCCAGGAACGCATAGTTTCGCCTGTATCCCTCTGGAATATGGCTGCGCCTGTTATGATGGCATCCAACAACTGGGCTGTATCCGGACGGAAAACAGCCTCAGGCAAGCCGATCCTGGCCAATGACCCCCACCTGGAAGTGAACAGGATCCCTAATGTTTGGTATGAAATAGTGCTGAAAACACCGGACAGGTATGCCATGGGCGGGACCATGCCGGGCGTGCCCGCCATCCTTGTGGGCAGGAACCCTGACCTCGCCTGGAGCGCCACCTACACATTTATGGACAGCACTGACTCGTGGATCGAACAATGCAAGGACGGCAATTATCTGCGCGAACCGGATAAGTGGCTGAAGTTCAGCGAACGGACCGAGATAATCAAGAGGAAGGGTAAGGAAACTGTCACCGCGGTCTTTTATGAAAACGCCCACGGCGTCCTGGAAGGTAACCCTTACGACGAAGGCCTCTATATAGCGACGGCCTGGGCGCCCTCCCTGTCGGGCGCGGTCACCTTTAACAATTTCGCGAAAATGTGGGATGCCGGGAATGTTAAAGAAGGCATGGACGTCCTCGGGTACGTGGAGTCGACCTGGAATTTTATTTTGGCGGATACACAGGGAAATATCGGCTACCAGATGTCAGGCCTGATGCCCAAAAGGCGTGAAGGGGTAAGCGGATTTGTGCCGCTGCCCGGCTGGGAGGCGCAAAACAACTGGCAGGGCTTTGAAAAACCGGAGGACCTGCCCAGGTGCTATAACCCTGAAAGCGGCTACTTTGTTACCACCAACCAGGACCTTAACGAATACGGAAAGGCCCACCCGATCAACATGGGGATGGGCCCCTACCGTTCAGACCGCATCGGAAGGCTGCTTTCGGAAAATAACAATATCACTCGGGAACACATGTATAAGCTGCAACACGATGTATTTTCGACCCAGGCTGAATCATTTATGAAGATTCTTGCCCCTCTGCTTCCCGGCACGTCTGAGGCAAAAATACTCAAAGATTGGAACCTGGAATATTCGGCGGATTCGGACGGGGCATATATCTTTGACAGGTTTATTAAGGAGCTTTACAGGCTGGTCTTCGGGGAAAACGGGTTCGGCAGCGAGGCTGCGGACTATCTTGATGGACACACCGGGATATTTAACGACTTCTATATAAATTTTGACCGTATACTACTTTCCGAAAAATCGCTCTGGTTCGGCGCAAAGAAACGGGAAGAACTATACTTGCAGGCCGCGGAAACCGCCTTGAAAGGACCGCTGGGGAAATGGGGTGACACGAGAAAATTAGTGCTTACCAATATCCTGTTTAACGGTAAACTCCCAAAGTTTTTGGGATTCGACCGCGGACCGGTCACAATTATCGGCAGCCTGGCAACACCGCACCAGGGCCAAATCTTTCAGAGCGCCGGGAGGCAGACAAGCTTCGCCCCGTCATTCAGATTGGTGACGGACCTCTCTACAGATGACATTTACACCAATATGTCCGGGGGACCATCGGACCGCAGGTTTTCCAAATGGTATTGCTCTGACTTGGCTAACTGGATGACCGGCAAATATAAAAGGATAGGTACTGATCCCGGACAGGAAAAGATCCCGTTCTAACAATTGACCCGCGCACCCGGCAAACCAATACAATATTGATGACCGAAAGGACGCAGCATATTGATTAGAGACTATATGGTTCAGTCCTCGAAATAGACCGACTTTACCTGTCTGGTTAATAGCATGACCTGCGGGTTTCCGAACTTACTGCGGTAGGCAGTGATTATGTTATTGATGGCATCATCATCAGCTTTCGAATTCTTGTGTACCAGCACCACCACCTTTGTTTTTTGTTTGATGATTTCACCATTGCTATGCTTCATCTGACCATAAGCGTCATAGACGGTCATGCCGGCAGGGAATGCCGGTGTCACCTGGTTTGAGAGGAACTCGGCAAACTGCTGGTCCGTTATCTCTCCCCGGGCAGAAAAATGCCTTCCAAAATAAATCTCGGTGGAAAACCATTGGGTGGATTGGTCCTCAGGTTTTACAGATTCATTTCTCATGTCAATAACACTCCTTTTAATAAAACTGGCGAAAATCCTGACCTGAGTGTGTCACCAGACAATTGGGGTGCCCCTTGCCGCTTAGGATCAAACTGCTGTTGACTGGCGCTTGCCTCCCAATAAGTATACAATAAATTGCGGTGTAGAGGCCTTCACTACGAGTAAAGAAGAGTTACGGTTTTGATGATAATAGTATCGTGATAGTACTAAGGTCACCGGCCGACCGGGACTGATAGGCTATTGTGTTAATTGAAAAAGGCCTTTAGACTTAAGTTTTGAAAAGACCCTGGGCAGGTAAATGTCTCCCATGGATTTAACTGAGCGATCACAATAATGGAGGTATCTATGAAGCATGTTATGGCGATCCTAATCTTATTAATCCTGGTGGCAGGGTGCGCGCCTGCCGGCAATAATGCAGCTACCGCACCAAGTACTCCGGTAACAGGCGTTAACCAGGGCAGCCAGGCCCAGCCTGCCGGCAGCGACAGCGCCGCACAGGAAAGGATCCGATCACTGGAAAGTGATCTGGCCAGTTGCCAGTCACTTAATGCCAGACTGCAAAAGCAAATAGACCAATCGGCGGCAGCGGCCAACGTGCCCTCAGCCAAAGCGCCTGTTTCCGGTGATCCAGGATTCTACAGCATGAAGTTCGACAGGCCGGGCCTTTTATATCCCAATAAATATTTAGTCTGGGATATCACCGGCCTGGACTGCGGCGCTTTCGAGCGCTGTACGCTGAAGAGTGCTCTCACCAACAACCACCCGACCCTGGCAATGACCAATGTCACTATCAATGACGATTCTATCGGTTCGTCAGGGACAAATGCCGTGATTAACCCGGGCGAGACTTTTATCAATACTAAAAACCTTCCCATGACAAAGGTCGTAGATTATCAGGTGACCTTGCGCTGGGTGTGGCAATAACAGTTTTAACAGTGACGACATAGCAGCCGTCATTATTAACCGGCCGCGACGTTCTGGATTCGTGTCGGGTTAACGCTGGTAAATATCGCCTTTATCACGGCCCTTGTCATAGATGTCCGCTTTGGTGAATCCGATGGGCTGGTTATTGTGGTGGTTGATCCTGCGCAGGACGTTATCCACCTCCTCATTGGTGAACCTGTAGCCTTTCCTGATATCGTAGGGACTCTTGTGCTGTATCACCAACCCGTAGATGACCTCCTGGACCTGCGCCGGCGTATAGCCCTCCGTCATACTGACGACGTGGTCCTGGACAGCCGGGTCGAGCGGTATCCTGCGGCATAGGTTATGCACGATCTCGCGGCGCAGTTCCCTGCCGGGCGGGCGCATGGTGATGATGCGGTCGAAACGCGACGGCCGCTGGCTGAGCGCATCGTCCAGCGCCTCGGCGTAGTTGGTGGTGGCAATGGTAACCACCTCGCTGCACTCCCTGACACCATCAAGGATATCCAGAAGTTCGTTGAGGGCCTCGCCGCGGGCGCCCGGGCCGCTGCGGCATTCGCCGATCAGGTCGATGTCCTCCAGGAAGACGATGCTGGGCTTGAGGTCGCCGGCTATGGCATAGATCTCTTTGATATACCTGGCATGCACCAGCAGCGCCGGGTCGGCCGCCAGGCAGGTGATGCCGGGACTGTTGCTCATTAGCACCTTCGAGATGAGGGTCTTGCCGGTGCCCGGTTTGCCCGCTAATATCAGCCCGCGCTTGCGTGGTATGCCGTATTTGGCCAGCTCTTTGCTCCGCTTGAGGAAATCAACCGTGTTGGCCATCAGTTCCTCCTTGAGCTCGGGGAGCAGAGACAGGTCATCCCAGTTCTTAGAGCCGTGCTGCAGGAACTGAAGGTCACCGGTATATTTCAGTTTTTGCGCCTTGTAAAGTTGGAGCTTTTTCACCGTTTCGTCGATGGCGGCGGCGAACTGCTTCACCTCTGTTTTAATTGCAACCGGGCCTTCCACGGCTATCCAGGCGCGCTCGCCGTGGCGGGTGAACTTTATGCGCACCGACAGCCGGCTATCCCCGCGCCTCAGCAGCAGCCGGCCGTGGGTGAGCACGTTGATGCGCTTGCCCGGCCCCACATTGATCTCGCTGTAATCGGGCCGGGAGTCTTTATGCAGGCCCAGCACCCGCACCACTTTCCACTTTGCGCCTTTAATATGGGCCTTGAGCGCCAGCGCCAGCAGGTTCTCGTAATAGTGCTGCGCCACCACCGGGACCTCGAGTTTCTTGCCCTCGCCCAGGAACCTCTCCGCTACATCCGCCACCTTCGCCCGCCTTTTGCCTTCCTGGGGCCCAGTCCCGTCTTCCTCGTCATCTTCCTCGCCGACGCATTCGATCATGTCGTAAACCTCGCCTGGGGACAATTTCAAATTGATCACCTCCATTTATAAAGATTGAAATGATAATGTATAACAGTGGCAGGGCAGCTATGTGTCACTTTTTTCATTGAAGAGGGAGCCTGTTATTTACCATCCCGGCCACGCTGAGAAACAAGCGCATATGGTATAATTCCCCGCGAACATTGTTCACAGGCGAGGTGAGATATGAGGGAAAACAAGCGGGACAGGCTGGCGCGGCTGAATAAGGTGGAGCACCTCCTCTACCAATGTCCAGGTGGTTTGCCGATCAAGTCAATAGCCGAAAAATGCGGTGTAAGTACCCGGACCTCGCGGCGAGACCTTGCAGGTCTGGAAGAAACCGGGGTCCCTATTTGGGAAAAGGGGTCGATGCGCGGCATCGGTTCAGGGTATTTTTTACC
>JBFYUA010000106.1:0-6454 GCA_041300305.1 Dehalococcoidia bacterium
ACCTTGCCGTTCTGCGTCTCAGGCGGTATCTTCAGGGCCAGCTTGCCGCCCTTCAACGTGGGCACCTGCACCTCGCTACCCAGCACGGCAGAGGTCAGGGATACAGGAACGTCCACAGCCAGGTCATCGCCCTCACGCTTGAAGATGGGATGCGGGGCGATTTTAATTACCAGGTAGAGGTCACCGCTGCTTCCGCCTGCGCCGGGTTCCCCCTCCCCGGCGACACGCACCTTTGAACCCTCTTTCACGCCGGGCGGTATTTTGACCTCAAGCCTGCGCGGCTTGATGACCCGGCCGGCGCCGCCACACTGCTGACAGACCCCGGTCTTCACCCTCCCCATTCCCTGGCAGGCCGGGCAGGCTTGCTCGGATTTGAGTTCAAGCACCCTTTTTGTGCCATTGAAGGCTTCCTCAAGGCTGAGATCGATCTGGTGCTCGATGTCCTGTCCCTTGCGCGGGGCACGCCTCCCGCCTGCCCTGGCGCCACTACCACCCATGCCCCTGAAAAGGCTCTCGAATACCTCATTGAGATCGCCCATATCCTGGGTTTCATTCGTGGTAAAAGGGGAACCGCGTGCGCCGCGGCCGAAGTTGCCGGACTGGCGCTGAGACTGTTGCTGCGCCTGCTGCCTGGCACGGGCAAAAGCCTCGGCATTATCGAAATCCGACCCGTACTGGTCGAATTTCTTGCGCTTGTCAGGGTCGGAAAGCACCTCGAAAGCCTCGTTTATCTCCTTAAACCTAGCCTCCGCCGACTTGTCGCCGGGGTTCACATCGGGATGATATTTGCGCGCCAGCCGGCGATAGGCCGCCTTCACATCCTTGTCAGGCGCGTTTTTCGGTATCCCCAGTAAGTCGTAATAATCTTTTCCTGCCATCTTTTCACCCTTGGTATGATTATAAAGAATTTAACGGAATTATGTCAAAGGCGCTCAACTTTTTATAACCATTTATATAATAATACTTGACAAATTTTATTAGACTTACTAAAATTATTTCAGAGTGGAGCTCACACAATATTAAAGGAGGGTAAACATGAATATAGTAAGATGGGAACCTTTACGTGAGATGGTCACGCTCAGGCAAGCCATGGACAGGCTTCTCCAGGATAGCTTCGTAAACATCCCCCGCGGCGATGGGGTGGAAGGGAATGCCTTTGTACCGGCAGTAGACATCATTGAAACCGCCGATAAAATCGGCATCAAGGCGGCAGTACCTGGAATAAAACCTGATGATATTGACATCAACGTCACAGTCGACGGGGTGACCATTAAGGGAGAAACCAGGTCGGAAAACGAAGTAAAGGAAGAAAACTATGTCCGCCGGGAATGCCGTTACGGCACGTTCGCCCGCACCATTGCGCTCCCACCGGGCTTGAAAATAGACAGGGCGGAAGCGACCGTGGATAACGGCGTGCTGACCCTGGAAATCCCCAAGGCGGAGGAGGTCAAACCCAAGGCTATCAAAGTCAAGGCAAAGGCCGAGGTCAGGAAACTCGAACCTAAAGAAGCAAAGGAGTCCAAGAATTAATTGCGGTGATGAGCTCCACTCACCTTCCTCAATATCTCGAGGAACTGGTTCAGTATCCAGGCTGTGGCGCCCCAGATAATGCGGCCGTTCAATTCATAAGTATAGACCCTGATGAGCTTGTCCCCGTAAACCAGGTCCTCCTCTTTCCTGTTGGCGTTATTCAGCAGGCCTTCCAGGGGCAGGCCAAAGACCTCATCAACTTCGAACCGGTCAATCTTAAAATCGTAGGGATGGGGTATAAGGCCCACGAAAGGGACGATCCGGTACAGCGAGGTTACCGTGGCAGCGTCATCCAATTCACCCAGTATTTGCACATCGGTTTCTTTCAACCCTATCTCTTCACGGCTTTCCCGCAGGGCCGTCTCCAGCAGGGTCCTGTCGTCATCGTGGCGGCCGCCGCCGGGGAAGGATATCTGCCCCTTGTGGTGGGTCAAACGGTCGGTGCGCTTGGTGAAGATAATGTGGCATTTCCCGTTTTCCTGGTAGATGGGCAGCAGCACTGCCGAATCAGTCAGGCTGCTATCTACAATAACCGTTTTTTTACGGGCCGCCAGGGTTTTCCGTATCTCTTCAATCATAGGCTTGTAATCATACATCTTAGGCCAAAATCGTTTCAAATCTCACACTGCGGCAGGCGCCGTGACCCGTTCCGTCTACTGTGTTGCCGAAATTTGATTCGGCAATCTGCAATTGTTTATACTGTTAAATTGAGGTTTTTTTATGACACCATCAACGGACTATTACTCGCTGCTGGGACTGCCGCGCAATGCCACCGATGAGCAGATCAAGAAGGCCTTCCGCCGCATGGCCATGGAATATCATCCTGACCGTAACGCCAGCGTTGAGGCCAACGAGCGGTTCAAGGAGATAAACGAGGCTTACGAAGTCCTCTCAGACCCGCAAAAGCGTGCTTTCTTCGACCGCACCGGTCAGGCGCCCGGCAACGGCGGCGGGGGCATGGGCTTCGATAACTTTGAATTCGGCGGGTTGGGCGATATCTTCGAGGCTTTTTTCGGCGGCACGGCATCCACGGCGCAGAGGCGTTCGCCGCGCAAGGGCGCGGATATCGGCGCCAGGGTTTCCCTGACCTTTGAAGAAGCGTATTTCGGCGCCAACCGTGAGGTAGAGATTGCCAGGGTTGAGCTGTGCTCAACCTGCAAGGGCGTGGGCAGCCGCCCGGGCACCAACCCTGAAAAATGTCACGACTGCAACGGCGCAGGACAGGTAAGGCGCACGCAGCAAAGCATCTTCGGCCGCTTCGTGCAGACCTCCACCTGTTCCACCTGTAACGGCCAGGGTACGGTCATCAGTTCACCATGCCAGCAATGCCGGGGCCAGGGCCGTGAAAAGGTGAAAAAGCGCATCTCCCTTAATATACCCCCGGGGGTGGATGAGGAAAGCCAGATGAGGATGTCCCACGAAGGTGAGGCCGGCTATTACGGAGGGTCACCCGGCGACCTTTACATTCGTTTCGAGATAAAATCACATAAATATTTTGTGCGGCGCCATTCCGACGTGGTTATGGCCCTGCCGCTCAATTTCGCCCAGGCCGCGCTGGGCTGCATGCTGGATATACCCACCATGGATGGCACATTCAACCTCAAGGTACCGGCAGGCACCCACCATGGAAAGGTCTTCCGCATCAAGGACAGGGGCTTTCAGCGCTTAAATTCGAAGAACCGGGGAGACCAGATTGTCATTGCTAAAATACTGACACCTGAAAAACTCGACCAGCGCCAACGGCAGTTGCTTGAGGAACTCAGCGCCAGCCTGCCAAAAACCACGGAATACTCCCGGCCCGACGAAAACCTTATCCAGCAACTTGGTTAAAAACACAATTGTCCGGGAAGAAACCTGCAGACCGCTATCCTGGTGCTTTGGCGCCCTTATCGCCCAGCTTTAACTCAGTGCCCGATTGCAGGCGCATGATATTGCTGCGGTGCTGAAAGACTATCAACCCGGCCGCCAGCAACCCGTAAGCTATATACACCGGCGCCGAGACCGCCAGCAGCGCCAGCACTATCAGCGCAACCAGGACACAAACGGCCGCCAGCATGGAAGCCAGTGACACGTACCGTGTCGCCAGGGCGATGATTATCCCGGCCGCCATGCCGATGAGCGCGACCACCCAGTTGATCACCAGCAGGCCGCCGATGAAGCAGGCCACACCTTTGCCCCCCTTGAACTTGATATAAACCGACCAGTTATGCCCCACCATGGCCGAGATGGCTGCCAGTATCTGCGCCAACTGTGTATGGATGTCCTGCCCGCCTGCCACCAGCACTTCATCGCCGATGATGAACACGGCCAGCAATACTGCCAGCGCGGCTTTGGAAAGGTCGAGTATGGCGGTCATCAAACCCAGCCTGGCGCCCAGGGTGCGAAACACGTTAGTGGCTCCGATATTGCCGCTGCCGTGTTCACGTATATCCACGTGCGCCACCCTGCGGCTGATCATCAACCCGAAAGGTATGGCCCCCATCAGATAGGCAATGATGACAATAATCAAATATTTCACAATCAATATCACGGGGTCTGCCCTCCGGTTTTACCACCTTTTTTAGAGGCCTTTTTAAAAATCATCTTCAGCGACGTGCCCGAAAAGCCGAACGTCTGCCGCAGCCTGTTCTCAAGGTACCTTTCATAGGAGAAGTGCACTAATTGCGGGTCATTGACCAGGAATGTGAAAGACGGCGGGTTGGCGCTCCCCTGGAAAGCCCTGAATACCAGCAACCGCTTGGTCCCTTTGGGTGGAGGGGCATGCGATGCCACTGCGTCTTTGATAAGCCTGTCGATGACGCCGTCAGGCAACAGCTTCTGCCTCTCGCTCCAAGCTTCCAGCGCGATGGGCAGCACATTTTTTACACCCAGGCCGGTTAAACCTGATACAAACAAAATGGGCGCATGCGCGATGAATTTCATGCGTTTATCCACCAGGGCAACGTAATCGTCCTGGCTCCCAGCCTCGGCCAGGTCCCACTTGTTGATTATCAGTACGATACCTTTGCAGGCTTCCTTGATATAGCCGGCTATATGCGTATCCTGAGCAGCTATAAACTCAGTGGCATCCATGACCAGCAGGGCCACATCGCAGCGGTTGATAGCGCGTAGCGAGCGCACCAGCCCGTAATACTCGAGCCCCATCCCGGTCTTGCCGCGCTTGCGGATGCCGGCTGTGTCTATCAGCACAATATCCTGATCTTTATATCTGACAATAGTATCGGTGGCGTCACGCGTGGTCCCTGCCGTGGAATCTACTATGCTGCGGTCAGCGCCTACGATGGCGTTGAGCAACAGGGACTTGCCCACATTGGGCCGGCCGACTATAGCCAGCTTCGGCTTTCCGCTGTCTTCAACGGCTTCACCCGGAGGCGGAAGCTGTTTGACCAGCGCCTCAAGTAAGTCATTTATACCTTTGCCGTGGTGGGCGCTGATGGGCAGGGGATCGCCCAGGCCAAGCTGGTAGAACTCTGCCGAGGATTCCTTCAGCTTCTGGGTTTCCGCTTTGTTGGCAGCCAGCACCACCGGCTTGCCCAGCTTGCGCAACTTGTCCGCTATCTCCCTGTCAGCGGCTATCAGGCCATCCCGGGCATCAACAACAAAGATAATGAAATCGGATTCAGCGATGGCCGCCTCCACCTGCATCTTTATCTTTCTGCTCATCTCGGAGCCGGGCGCCGGCTCCAGCCCGCCGGTATCGATGAGTGTTATCCCGTTATCCAGCACCCGCACGTCGGCAAAGATACGGTCACGGGTGGTGCCCGGCAGGTCTTCGACGATGGCGATGGGAGCGCCGGCTATGCGGTTGAAGAGGGTCGACTTGCCCACATTGGGCCGGCCAACGATTGAAACTATCGGGTCCATCTTAATACATCCATTTTAACAGTTGGATAGGACATTATTTAATACGTAATAATACGAAAATCTGGACCGCCGCCGGATTATTTATAAAGTTCCGCCAGCAGTGTGCGCTGGAAATGGAGGCGGTTTTCCGCCTGGTCGAAGATTACCGAGCGGTACTTATCTATGATGCCCACGCCGACCTCCTCACCATGGTGGGCCGGCAGGGGGTGCATTACTATGGCATCCTTCTTAGCATATGCCAGCAGTTTCTCATTCACCTGGTACTCGGCAAAGGCTATGCGCCGCTGCTCGTATTCTTCTTCCTGGCCCATGCTGGTCCAGACATCCGTATAAATGATATCCGCATCTTTGGCCGCCATGGCAGGCTCTTCCAGCAGCATAATGTGGCTATCGGTCTGCTCGGCGTATTTATTGGCTATCCTTAACACATTGTCCTTCATGCTGTATTCCTGCGGCGTGGCGATAAGAAAATTAATGCCCACCATGGCGCAGCCTATTAAGAGTGAATTGGCCACGTTGTTCCCGTCACCGATAAAGGCCAGGTTCAACCCTTTAAATTTCCCCTTGCGCTCATATATCGTGGCCAGGTCCGCCATGGCCTGGCAGGGATGCTCGTAATCGGAGAGGGCATTTATCACCGGTATCGCGGCATATTCCGCCATTGTTTCCAGCGTACGGTGGAGGAAGGTGCGCGCTACAACGCCCTGCACGTATCGGCTCAGCACATGGGCCACATCCGGCACGGACTCGCGTTTGCCCAGTCCGATCTCCTCCGGCGACATGTAAATGGCATAGCCTCCCAGCTGGTGCACGGCCAGCTCAAAGCTCATCCTGGTGCGCAGGGACGGCTTTTCAAACAGCAGGGCGATATTCTTGCCCGCCAGCAACTGGGGCCAGGCCTCTTTTTTGCTTTTAATGGTTTTTTTAACCAGTTGCTCAACTTCGCCCGGGGCGAAATCCGCCACTGACAGTATGTCCCGTTTAGCCAACTTGCATTTACTCCTGTTTAAAGCATCAGTATAGCACAACCGCTGCCGGCTATCATTGCCGGCAAACCTGC
>JBFYUA010000143.1:0-12248 GCA_041300305.1 Dehalococcoidia bacterium
CTGCCGGATGACTGGCTGGGCAAGCACTGGGCGTGCCAGCAATTAGCCGAGGCTGCCGACGGGGAACTGCTGCTGTTCGTGGACGCCGATACCTGCCACAAACCTGATATGCTTAGCGCCGCCGCCTCGGCCATGGCCGCTGAAAAGGCCGCGCTTATCTCCGCTCTGCCCAGGCAGGAAGTGGTGACCTGGTCAGAGAAGCTGAGCATACCCGCTTTTTACCTCGGCATGCTGTGCGGCGTGCCGCTGGAGCTTACCCGCCTGCAGAGCAATCCCCTGCTTTTCGCCGTCCTGGGACAGTTCCTCATCTTCCGCAGGGAGGCTTACGACGCCGCGGGCGGCTATGCCTCAGTGCGGCAAAATGTTGTGGACGATATCGCCATCGGCCGCAGGGTACATGCCATGGGGCTTAAATACCGGTTGCTGGACGGCAACGGACAGGTTTCCTGCCGCATGTACCGCAGCCCTGAGCAGGTGTGGAAGGGACTTACCAAGAGCACCTTCGCCACCTTTAGCTTCGATCCCTACTTCCTGACGCTGATGTGGACACTCGTGATCATTGTCTTTATCGGTCCTTTGCTGATACTCGTCACCGGACTGCTTTTGCCCCAGGTACCTTCCCTGCTGACTTTGCTGGCGGGGGTTGCCGTATTCCTGACCCTGGTTCTTTGGTCGGTAGGCCATATCCGTTTCCATTTCCCCCTTTACCTGGTGCTGATTTACCCTGCCAGCACAGTATTCATGACAATAATTGCCATAGCTTCCATGATTTTGACCATGCAGGGCAAGGCCAGGTGGAAGGACAGGCTTATGCCCAAATTTGTAAAACTCTGAACGGCCTTTTCCGTGCCGCTGCTGCCATCAGGCAACGATGCTATAATTCAGGCCGTGCTTAATTACACACAATCCATCACCTACATAGAAAGGCTGACCAATTACGAAACATCCCCGGCTTCCATGTATGACGCCTCCAATTTCGATATGCGAAGGATGGGGTTGCTGCTGGCTGCACTGGCCAGCCCCCAGGCCGGCAGGAAAACCGTCCACATCGCCGGCACCAAGGGGAAAGGCAGCACAGCGGCCATGACTGCCGCCATACTTCAGGCCGCCGGCCATTGCACCGGCTTGTTCACCTCACCTCATCTTTATTCATGGCAGGAAAGGATAAAAGTCAACGGGCGCTGCATAGCTCAAAAAGATTTAGCCCGGCTGGTAAATATGGTCAGGCCGCATGTGGAGGAAATAAATGTCAGCGCCCGCTTCGGCTGCCTGACAACCTTTGAGGTTCTGACCGCCATTGCCTTCCTGCATTTCCGGGAAAAGGGAGCCGCCTTCCAGGTGATGGAGACCGGCATGGGCGGCAGGCTCGATGCCACCAACGTGGTTAAACCTGATGTGTGCATATTAACTTCCATCAGCCTGGACCACACGCAGGTGCTTGGCCATACACTGGCTGAGATTGCCGGCGAGAAGGCGGGTATTATCAAGCCGGGTTGCACGGTGGTAAACGCGCCGCAGGCCACCGCTGCCGGCTCAGTCATCAAAGCGAAATGCAAGGCACAGGACGCGGCGTTGATACAGGCCGGAAAAGATTTCAACTGGGCCCCCATCAGCAAAAACCTGGCTTTTCAGACTTTCCTGGTTGACGGCTTGCTGCGCAAATACCGCATCAGGCTTCCGCTGCTTGGGGATTTCCAGATGGAGAACGCCTCACTGGCTGTCGCAGCTATCGAGGTATTGCAGCAGCAGGGAGCCCATATAACCTGTGAAGACACATTACAGGGCCTCGGCCACGTGAAATGGCCGGCGCGCATGCAAATCATCGGACTGTCCCCACCGGTTATCATCGATGGCGCCCATAATGCCTATTCAGTCAGGCGGTTGCTTGAATCTATCCGAAAATATTTTACATATTCACGGGCATTTGTTATTTTCGGCTCGTCCGGCGATAAAGATATCAGCGGAATGGGAAGCGAACTGGAAGGATTTGCGGACCATGTAATTCTCACCAGTTCGAACCATGCCAGGGCCGCTCCGGCGGACTACCTGAAAAAGCTGCTGAAAAACAGTAAATTGAATATCAGCCACGAACCTGATGCCGCGAAATCGTTATCGGCTGCACTTGCGATGGCAGGTAAAAAGGACATTATACTGGCGACAGGGTCACTTTTTCTGGCTGCGGAAATACAGGTGGCGTTTGTTAAGAGGGGTAAATTTGCATAACCTGAAGCGGCGCCATTTTACGGCGTTCAGGGGAACAGGGCCGACGCTTAAACCTGCTGAGAGGTTTCCGGTTGCGGCGGAAGCATCTTGCCGAGCAGGCGCTGAAGGGTCATGATATGCACGCATTGCCCCCACTGCGAAAAAAAGTTGCAGTTGCAATGCCATTTGCCATCTCTCAGGCCCAGACTGTGGCTGTCGTTCTCGCCGCGGAATTCGGCAGAGAAATTGGAGATGGTCACGCGCTCAGGCTGTTCAGCGTAGCGTTTGGCTTTCTCGATTTTACCGATGAGGCTGGACTGCATTGGCTACCTCCTCAAAAAGTATATAACGGCGGGGGGTAAAAGTCTATTTACCTTTGGGCACACTTATGTAAACTGACCGCTGCAATTGTATCCCTCATAGCCACCGCGTAAAACCTCCAGCCGCATCTTTCCGAAATCATCTTCTTCACTACGCCGGAATTTATCTGCTACAATTAATTACCTATGAAAGACCGGCTCTTTTCCGCGCTAAAAGGCCACCAGGCTGATTACATTGAGGTCCGCCTCGATGAAAGCAAATCGAGCCGCCTGGTTTACCGCGGCGAAAGGCTGGAGGAAGCGGGCAGGAGCGCCGGCGCCGGCGGGTGCGTACGAGCGCTTGTACGCGGCGGTTGGGGTTTTGTAAGCTTTAACAGCCTCGATAAGCTGTCCGAGAATGTTGCCCTGGCAGTCGAGCAGGCCAGGCAGGTCGGCAAAAGTGAAAGCCAGTTCAGTCCGGCCGTCCCGGTGGTGGAGAAAGTGCCCGTAGAATTTAAGAAAAACCCGATGGATGTCCCCCTGGCTGTTAAAAATAACATCCTCGCTGAATACAACCGGATCATGCTGGGAACGGAAGGCATCCAGACTACCAGCATCGGCTATGCGGACATCAAGAAGAAAGTCACCCTTGCCACCTCCGAGGGCACATATTTAGAACAGGGCCGCATCGATCTCAACCTGCGGCTGTCGGCCATAGCGAGCAAAGACGGTGACGTTCAGCAGGTAGGGCTCAGCATCGGCAGCAAAGGAGATTTCGCCACTATTGAAAACCTGCATGAACAGGTCCGTGACATCGCCCGCAGGGCAGCCGCCCTGCTCTCCGCGCCCAGCGCTAAGGGCGGCACGTACACGGTGATACTTGACCCTGTACTGGCAGGCGTCTTCGTCCATGAAGCCTTCGGGCATCTCTCTGAAGCCGACCATATCTACGAGAACCCCCAGATGCGGGACATCATGGTACTGGGGCGCAGGTTCGCAGGCAAGCACCTTAATATAGTGGACGGGGCGGCCGTACCGGGTTACCGCGGCAGTTTCAAATATGATGACGAGGGTACGCGGGCCGGGAAAACCTATTTAATTAAGGAGGGCGTGCTCACCAGCCGGCTGCATTCCCGCGAGACCGCTGCCAAAATGGGCGAGCAGCCTACCGGAAACGCGCGTGCCATAAATTATACACACCCTCCCATCGTCCGCATGACCAATACATTTATCGAGCCGGGCGCCACCAGCCTGGCAGACATGCTCAGCGGCATTAAGGAGGGGGTGTATGCCAAAGACTGGTACGGCGGCACCACCAGCCTCGAGATGTTTACCTTTTCAGCCGGTGAGGCTTACATGATCAGGGACGGTAAGATCGCGGAGATGGTCAGGCCGGTGGTACTCACCGGCAATGTATTCGCCACACTGGACAATATCGATGCCATAGGCGACGACCTTGATATGAACCAGGGTGGCGGTTGCGGCAAGGCGGGGCAATCCCCACTGCCCGTTTCGAATGGCAGTCCCCATATCCGCATTCAAAATTGCCTGGTCGGAGGTAAGTGATTGGACGAGATACTCTCCATCGCGCGCAAATCCGCCCAAAGCGCCGAGGTTTTCCGCGTGACCTCCAGCAGGACACCTGTCCAGTTCGAGGCCAACCACCTTAAACAGATCCAGACCAAGGATGCAACCACAACGGCCCTGCGCCTGGTTAAAGACGGCCGGATCGGGTTCGCCCAGTCCAGCGGCAGGACCAACGCCGCTGAACTTGTTAATATGGCCCTCGACACAAGCCAGTTCGGTTTCACGGCCGATTTCACTTTCCCCTACCTGCAACCCAACAATGCTGTAAAAGCCTATGACCCAGCGGTTGAAAATGTGACCATCGACGATATGGTAGCACTTGGCTCCGCGGTTATCGATGCAGTCTGCCATAACACTGATGGGATCCTCTGTGAAGGCAGTGTGTCGCGTGGCACGGCAACCTTCGAGATCGCCAGCAGCGAGGGCGGACATGCCTCTTACAAACGGACTAATTTCAGCATCAGCATGGACGGCATGCTGGTCAGGGACGGCGATATTCTTTACGTCGGGGACATAGAGAGCTCCTGCCGCCCGCTCGGGGACCATAAGGCGATTAGCGGGGAGATCATCCGGCAGCTTGACCTGGCCAGGGAAAACGCCGCCATCCGCTCGGGCACGTTCCCGGTAATCTTCACGCCCTACGGCGTGGCCGGGGCGCTGTTATCGCCGCTTATATCGGCTTTCAACGGCAAGACGGTGCTGGACGGGGCCTCTCCCTTGAAGGACAAGAAAGGTTCCGCGGTATTTGACGTCAAATTCTCCTTAAGCGATGACCCTACCATCGCTTACCAACCCGGCAGCAGCCCCTTTGACGATGAGGGAGTGGCGGCGCGCCGCAACACACTGGTTTACCGGGGCAAGGTGGTACAGTTTTATTACGACCTGCATACTGCCGCGCTGTCCGGCAATTCGAGCACAGGCAACGGCGTCCGCAGCGGAGGCATGCCGTCACCCGCCATCCATGCGCTGCTAATCGAGGGCGGAGACACTGCCCTCGCCGACATGATAAAGGATATTAAAGAAGGTATTATCATCGAGCAATTGATGGGCGCCGAGCAGGGCAACATTTTAAACGGGGACTTCAGCGGCAATGTGCTGCTCGGCTATAAGATAGAGAACGGCGCAGTAACCGGCAGGGTAAAAGACACCATGGTTTCCGGCAACGTTTACCAGTTGCTCAAAGAGGTCACGGCCATCGGCAGCGACTCCCGCTGGATAGGAGGCTACGTCAGAACGCCCAGCATCTATTGCCCGGCCATCTCAGTTTCCGCAAAATAATGGATATCAAAAAAATGGTCAATTTCCGCAAAGAGCCGCGGCCAAAGGCCTGCGACCTGGTAGCGGCCTGGCCCGGCATCGGCAACCTTTCCCTGATCGTAGCACGCTACCTGAGGGAAAAGCTTGAGGCCGAGGAGATCGGCGAAATAGAGCCCTTCGCCTTTTTCGATCCCATCGGCGTCATGGTCAAAGACAATATCGTGGAAGCGCCACAGTTTCCTGAAGGGAAGTTTTACTACTGGCACAATCCGTCCGCTAAAAAGGACATCCTGTTTTTCATCAGCGACGAGCAACCCTCCTTCAAGGGCTATGACCTGGCCAATTTCATCCTCGATATCGCAAAAAAATTTAAGGTCCAGCGCGTTTACACGTTCGCCGCCGCCATAGCTAAAATCCACCACACCGAGCAACCCAAAGTCTGGGGTGTAGCTACCGATGCCGCACTACTCGGTTTTCTCAAGAAATTTGATGTCGTGTTGCGCGGACGGCTGCAGATCGCCGGACTGAACGGACTGCTGCTGGGCGTGGCCAGGGAACGCGGGGTGGAAGGCATCTGCCTGCTCGGAGAAGTGCCTTCTTATACCACCAGGATCCCCAATCCCAAGGCATCACTGGCTGTTTTGAAAGTGATGCTAAAGGTGCTCGAGGTGGAGATCGATCTGGCTGAACTGACCAAGATTGCCGAGGACTCGGACCAGCAAATGAAAAGGTTGGCAGCCCAGGCCATGGGCGAATTTATCGACCGTTATACCCGCCCTGTGTGGCCGCCACCCGAAGAGGATGAGGAATACGAGGACGACGAAGAGGACGAGGAGGAGGACTAAATGGAAACTCAGCATCGCCCTTTAAGCGAAATTATCGCGAAATCGCTTTATTCTGACAGTGAAATACTCAATTCCGACCTGGCAAGGTTTTCCGAGTTGAATGACGATGACCTGTCCCAATTCAGGAAAGCCTGGAGTAACGCGGAGATAATTAGGCGCGTAGAAACAGCCGGAAAGTTAGTCAGCCTCGGTGAGGATGACGTTACCCTGGATTTCACCCGCGTTTTCAGGGCCTTCCTTGATGATCCCGACCCCGGCATACGCATCAAGGCGCTGGATGGCCTGGAGCTCGAAGACAAATATGCCGTGGTCAGGCCTATCTTAACGACCTTAAAGAGGGATGAATCCCCCGAAGTCAGGGAGGCCGCGGCGCGTGCGGCAGGCAAATTCGCCGTGCTTGCCGAATCGGGCGATTTGCCCGAAGCCATTGGCCAGGACATATTCGAGGGACTGCTCGAGGTGCTTGAAAATACGTCCGAGCCAATCGGAGTGCGCAGGCGCGCGCTGGAATCTATTGCTGCATTCCAGCAGGAACTGGTGACCAATTATATCGAGGATTATTATTACAGCGATGGACCCGGAGCCAGGTCCAGCGCTATTTTCGCCATGGGGCGCAACTGTCAATCACGCTGGCTGGATTTTATTATGGACGGACTGCAAAGCGACGATTCCGAGATAAGATTTGAAGCGGCGCGCGCCGGCGGTGAGATAGGCGAGGAGGAGGCTGTCCCGGGCCTGCTCATACTGCTGGACGACACTGACCATGAGGTGCAGGAGGCTTCAATCATGGCCCTGGGCAAAATCGGCGGACGCCAGGCCATGCAAGCCCTGCAACAGTTGAGTCAATCACAGGATACGCGCATAAAAGAAGCGGCAAAATCAGCGCTAACCGAGCTTGAGATTTGCGAAGATCCACTGTCTTCCAATTTCTGAACAGGCAACCGGACTTGACGGGCCAAAAGGTCCATCTCAGGCCGCGCCGGCTTGAGGATGCAGCCGACCAATACAGGTGGCGCTGCGACGAAGAGATCTGCAGGCTTGATGCTTCTGTCCCCACCAGCTTTGCCTTCGGCGAGTTTGTTGACCGCTATTCCATTGAGCTTGAATACCCCGGCCTTACCTGTACCCTGGCCATCGATACGCTTGAAGGTAAACATATAGGCGAATGCAGCCTTTTTAACTTTGATTTTCTTGGCAATGCAGCTGAATTTGGCATAGTAATCGGGGAGAAAGATTTCTGGGGAGTGGGTCATGGGACCGATGCTGTCGAAGTATTGTTGCGCGATATTTTCGCAACGTCTGAGCTGAACAGGTTAGTTCTCAGGACACTGGATTGGAACGCGCGCGCACAGAGATGCTTTGAGAAATGCGGTTTTACTGTCAGCGGCAGCCTTGTCAGCGGTGATTACCACTTTATAGTGATGGAGATAGAGCGCCCAAAATCGTCCGCCGGCATTCAATAGACGGAAATCGGCGATTCATCGGTAATGACCTTTCTTCCCCGTTGCAGCTTACGCCTGAGGGTAGCTGTAAGAGAAAAAAGCCCGCTGTGCGCTATACCGTCGTATGACCGCAGGTTTCCAATTATCCTGGCCTTTATCCTCTTGTTTATCTCCCCCGGTTTCAGGTGTGACGGATCAATGGTGTCAGAAGCCGTATGAAAGCCCCAGAGGTCGACAAAAGAAGGTATATACACCTGGTAGGGCCGGACTATAGTGAAAATACTCCTGAGCGTACCATTTATAGCGCAGAAATTATGCACGTTAATATAGCCGGACTGGCCGGATTGCACTACCATGATGCCCCCGGGCGATAGCCTGTCCTTTACCAGTTGGTAGAACTCCCTGGTATAAAGCATACGCGCCGGTCCTTCTTCAACCGGGTCGGCAAGGTCGATGACCGCAACGTCGAATCGCTCATCAGTTTCGGCGATATACCTCCTGGCGTCTTCGTAGCGCACCTCGGCCCTTTTGTCCTCAAAGGCCCCCCTGTGAAACGTCGGCAGGTATTTGCTGCAAAGCTTAACGACCTGCTCATCTATGTCCACCATTACCGCCTTATTGACCGTCTTATGCATCAGGACGTCGCGCAGGGTGGCGCCTTCGCCGCCTCCCGCTATGAATACACTGCGGGGATTGGGATGGGCCAGCATCGCCGGATGCACCAGCGATTCATGGTAAATAAATTCATCCTTGGCGCCTGATTGTATCTTTCCATCGAGCACCAGGCAAATACCGAAGGTTTGGGTTTCGACTATCCGGGCCTGCTGGAACTTCGTGGTCTCGGCATGCAGGACGCGCCGGATCCCATGTATTTGCACCAGGTCCTCCGACAATTCATCGACGAGCCACTTTTTTTTATCGAAATAATCGGGTTTGGTCATTTCCAGCTTGCCGCCTCCCTGACTGCATCCCCCATACCGCGCTTCATTTCAATAAATGACGAGGAGGCCGCCTTTAGTTTCTCAACGAACGGTGTGACTGCGTCCCTGGGGTCGATCACGTCTCCGCAGGTAAAAACATCCACTGCTGCGAAGCCGTATTCCGGCCAGGTATGTATGGATATGTGTGACTCGGCGATGATAAGCACACCGCTGACGCCCTGTGGAGTAAACTGGTAGAAAGAATCCTTGATAACCGTCGCGCCGATCAGTCCGGCAATATCGGATACAACTTTTCTTAAATATTCAATGTCATTAAGCAAAGCGGCGTCGCAATCTATTAATTCCAATAAAAGGTGTTTTCCCAGGGCTTCCAAAGGATTTTCCTCCTGACTGTAAACTTACCCGCATAAAATTTTTTATTTCCCGCAAACAGAGCGTAATTTTATATTTTATGTCGGCTAATTTCAAGAAAATGAGCCGCTATGGCTATTGACAAACTTTATGTGACCTTGTAAAATGCCTTCAAATTCCATTATTAAGGAGGCGTATACCGTGAGGAGAATTTTTGGGACCCTCGTAGCATTAGTACTGGCTTTATCATTAATTTTGATACCGGCCGTTGTCTCAGCTGACCTTGGCAAGTGCACAGGTTGGGACAAAGTAAAATGGGAAAATAATCCGAACTCCTGGAAGATATACCTTGAGCACTGGGGAAGGACGCCCACCAGCGCCATGACTAGGCTGGCCGGCCTTTGCGGCCCGGACAAGCTTTGTCCCGGCGTCTGCAATACCTCTGCCTGCCCGAGGCCCACAGGTTGTGATCTGAATCAGTGTTTGGGTGGCTGCGCCACCTGCAACACCCAGGCCGGAAGTCTGGGAACAGCTTGCACCACGGAGAACAACTGTTTGGCTCCTGCCCTCCCGCCCACCTCCCTTTATTTGGCGGGTGAGTGTGGTGTCGGCGCCGGCAAATGCCCGGTCAATACCACCACTGCCGGTCTCGGCACTTCCAAATGCTCGGGTTGCTGGGGCAAAAGCCTTGCCATGGCCGGCAAGAGCTGGGGCGCCGGCGACATCGGCACCAGGGCTAACATCAACAACAGCCACATGAACCACAGGGGCACTTCCCCCATCGGCGGCGGTGACTGGGGCCTCACCGGCAGCCCGCATCCGGAGTGCGTTGCTCTGACCTGGGCACTCCAGAACAACCTTTTGGCCAAGTGCAAGAACTGCAGCAGCGGCGCAAAATAAGTATATTAGATTTCGATCATCTGCAAAATCCAAACAGGCGCTGTCAGTGTTGACAGCGCCTGTTTATTTGCATATCCTCAATGCGTCATGGAACCAGGTGATAAATTAGTAACAATCTACACGGCAATGGGGCAGCCCGAAGCTGAAATAATTAAGGGCAGGCTGGAGGTCGAAGGCATATTGGCCATACTTAAATATGAAAGCCTGGGAAGCGTCTACGGGTTGACCGTCAACGGGTTGGGCCAGGTAAAGATCCAGGTGCCTGCAAAATACGCCGATGCGGCCCTGGAGATTATCTCCACGGATGACGTGGAAACGGATACGGATCGGGATTAACCGCTATTTCAGGCCCAACGCTATATTAAGCGCCTTATAATCGAAGCCGCTATCAAGCATAGCGCTCATGGCCTGCAGCTTTTGAGGGTGGTGGCAACCGGCGGCGGCCAGCGCCTGTTCAACCCCACTGATAACGTCATTCACATCCTTTGGTGTCACCATCACCGGTACTTTCTTGTCCTCAGCCTTAAGCATGACCGACGGGGATGGTTTCCGGCCTGTCACAATCATCAGCCTGGTGGAAGTTTCCAGGGCGGCAAGCTGCATATCCGCCCTCTGATATCCCGTGACCACCGCTTTGTTGCGCAGCCTGTTGAAATAATCCCTGGCTGAATCGGGCGACATAGCACCCAGCATTACGTTCTCCACCAGGTCATTGGCCTTGTCCTTAAATAATATGATATCTCCGGTTATGGCACCGGAAATCTCCCCTACAGTCACGCCCAGCATGGCCCTGGATTCCGGCAACACCCCCAGTACATTTACACCCTTTGATTTGAAATATTCAACGCATTCATCGCGCACCCCGGGGAGTTTCGATAGCGGTACCTGGTTAAGCACGACCCCCACCAATTTGTCACCCAGTTTCTGAGCAACCTGTAAAATCTCCGCTTCCCTGTAATCTGAGCTGTAACAGATCAGCAGGATGACCCTGGCATTCACCGTTTCAGCCACCGTATAGCATGCCAGCGCCGCAACCTGGTCATTCTTTATGGCGCCCGTACTTTCGATGATCAATATATCTTTACCCGAGGCGGTCTTTTCGCATGCCGCTTTCATTTTACCGGAGAATTTATCCACATCCTCGGAAAGATTGCGCCATAGTTCTTCCTGTGAAATGTGCAGGGGGCATAACCTGTCAATATTTTCGCCTAATTCAAGGGCCTCATTGAGAAAAACTGCATCCAGGCACTCGTCCTTGTTGCCCTGGCCTGTAACGTAGACTGGTTTTATATATCCCACCTTTTTACCGGAATTGGCCAGTTTTTTTCCGATGCCGGCGCATAAAGCCGTTTTTCCGCAGGGATCATAAGCTGCAATCTGCAAATTAGTCATGGTTCCTCCTGAGCTATAGCCGGCAGATATTATATCATTCTTTACTTCCCTGTTGCAGCGGAATATAATATTGCCAGAGCAGTCTGAGCGCTGAGAGTTATTCCGACTCTCAGTTTTTTATATCCGTCAAGCCGGGAGGTAATATCTATGAACCAGAGAAAATTCGATATCACTCAGGAAGGCCTTGATAAACTGAAGGCGGAGTATGACCAGCTCATCTCGGTACGCCGCCAGGATGTTGCCGATAAAATCAAGAGGGCACGGGAGATGGGAGGCACTGAGAACAATGCTGAATACGAAGACGCCAAGAATGAACAGGCCTTCATTGAGGGCCGGATAAGTTCGCTGGAAAATATCATCCTCAACGCCCGAATTATCGAAGGCCCGCACCAACCAGGCGTGGTAGAGCTTGGCGACACGGTATTGATTCAAAACCAGGACGGAAAAATCGACCGCTATACGATAGTGGGCACGGCTGAGGCCAGCCCGGTTGACGGTAAAATTTCCTGTGAATCCCCTGTAGGTAAGGCTTTGATGGGCAAGAAAAAGGGCGCCAGGTTAGAGGTCCGAACTCCCTCAGGGATAATGAAACTGCATCTCATCGAAGTCAGCTAAAAACATGACCGGGCAGGATCGCATCGAACAGCCGCGCCTGGAAAAACTCTCCAGGCTGGTCAACCGCGGCATTGAACCATATCCTCACAAATATCAGCGCACCCATTCCAACATTCAGGCTATCGCCCTTTACCCTGAGCTGACGTCGGCTGATAACACGGCAGGCATGCCCGTTATGAGATTGGCCGGACGTATCACAGCTATCCGATTCATGGGCAAGGCGGCATTTTTCGATATCCGCGACGGTTCGGGGAAAGTGCAGGTTTTCTTCCGGCGCGACTCCCTGGGCGAGGATAAATATGAAGTCCTCCATGATTTCGACCTGGGCGATTTCCTGGGCGCACAGGGCGTACTTTTTACAACTCGCAGCGGCGAGATAACACTTGAAGCTTCTGACTTTACCATACTGGCTAAGTC